>JAHKLH010000136.1 GCA_029856635.1 Candidatus Njordarchaeota archaeon | reverse complement strand
GCAGATCCACGATCTTTAAAAGAAAAAGTTGGATTCCTTGTCTCGTTTTTTAAATACAGATTATAAACGCCTAATTCTTTTCCCAATTTCTCTGCTTTTAAAAGAGGTGTAAATCCCTCATGTAAGGAGATGATATTTCTATCCTCTTTTATAGGGAATAAATCTATATAACGCCAGATGTTTTGTACTCGATTTTCAAATACATGTCTTTTTATTCTTGCTGATAGACTTTCATAATCATAAATAATTTCTAATGGTTCATTACACACTTTACATCTAGCGAGTTTAGGGTTAAAAGGGTATTCTTTTTTGCATTTAGAACAAACTAATTTAATCGAATTTCGCATTAAACTCACGAGATGCAATTTTTCTAACATCTAAAAATAAAGCCTAATTCTGTTCAAGTTTAAGTGTTTTAATTAAAACAAGTTTATGTTTTTCAGTTTAGGCTCAAAAGGGATAAACTTGCCTATACTTGATGTATCTCTATCACGAATTCAGGAGCTACTTGGAAAAAGAATAACGCTGGAGGAGCTAGAGGATCTGCTCTTTCGATTTGGCATGGAGTTGGATTCCTACGAGAAGATAAATGGAGATTACATGTTGAAAATAGAAATCACTCCAGACAGACCAGATATGCTCTCTCCTATTGGATTAGCACGTGCTCTTAGAATGTATGTTGGAGTGGATGAACCAAAAAAGTATGTTGTGGAGAGGGGAGATTATGCGTTTATTGTTGATTCGAGCGTGGCTGAAATTAGACCATACATTGCAGGTGTTGTTGTAAAAAATGTTCCTATGAATCAAGAATTTCTTGAGGAAATTATTTATGTTCAGGAAAAGCTTCATGACACCTTCTGCAGGGGAAGAAAGAAAGCTTCTATCGGTTTATATCCACTTCACAAATTGAAATGGCCGATACGATACACTGCAGAAAATCCAGAAAAAATCAAGTTTAAACCATTAGATACACTAAAAGAGATGACGGGAAAGGAAATCTTAGAAAAACATCCCACAGGAATCAGGTATGCACATCTTCTCAAGAATGCTAGAAGATATCCTCTATTAATTGACGCTGAGAATCACATACTTTCAATGCCACCCATAATAAACTCAGAAGATTATGGAAAAATAGACGCAACGACGCGGGATTTATTGGTTGAAGTAACAGGAACACACAAACCTACAGTCGAAATGGTTATAAATATCCTAGCAACAATGTTTGCAGATGGTGGCGGAGAATTAATCACAGTCAAAATAAAATATCCAGACAAAACAGAGGAAAGCCCGTACTTCAAATACCGAAAACTATCAGTGAGCTTAAAACAAATTGAAGATTTGCTCGGATTAAAAATACGTGCTTCTGATGCTGCTAAATTATTAAAGAGAATGGGATACTTTGCAAAAGAAACCAATAATGAGTTAATTGAAGTTGAAGTTCCACCATATCGCACAGATATATGGCATATCGTTGACATAATTGATGACGTTGCACGAGCTTATTGCTATGACAATATTCAACCAGAACTAACCCCGATTTTTACCGTTGGAGGAGAAACAAAGAGACAAGAAATGATCGATACAGTAAGAGAAGTGTTACTAGGATTAGGTTTTTCAGAATTATTTACATTTGCTTTAACTAGCTTTGAAGACCAATTTACAAAAATGAGACTGCCAGAAAAAAGAGAAATAGTCATAGCCGAAGCCAAAGAAGCAAAAATACAAACAATACGCTATTGGCTATTGCCAGAAATACTGAAGAGTCTATCCTATAACCGACGCAAGAAACTCCCCTTCAAAGTCTTCGAAGTATCTGATGTAGTAATACGTGATGATAAATTCGAAACCAGAGCATATAATGAGACACATGTTGCAGTTGTAATTGTAGATCCTAATGTTACATTCACCGATATAAAGGCAGTCGCTGAGCACTTATTAAATGCACTCGGAGTAAAATATGAGCTAAAGAGAGTTCATCATCCCTCTTTCATCGAAGGAAGAGTTGTTGGAGTTTATGTAAATGGAAAAGAAGTAGGATTCTTTGGCGAATTACACCCTGAAGTTCTCTTGAATTGGAAGCTAACATTCCCAACAGTAGCTATGGAATTATCTCTCGATAAGATATTCGGATGGGAACCAAGACTTTTAGAAATCGCTTGATCTCGGAAATAAAAGAAATTTGTATAATATCTACGTGATATACTGTCACTTTTTATTATTGCTTAAACCATATCTTTTTGGGAGGACAAAAATGCTATATAAAGATCTCTGTCGTTATTACCAAAGACTCGAAGCGGAGACTGGAAAAATAGCTATGATGAAAATTTTATCAGATTGCTTCAAGAAAGCAGATCCCGAAGAAGTTGATAAGATTGCTTATTTGACATTGGGAAAATTATGGCCCGATTGGAAAGGGATGCCAGAGCTTGGCATAGGTGAAAAGCTTACAATGCGTGCGATTTCACGCGCGACGGGTGTTGATGTAAAGAAAATAGAGGATATTTACAAGAGAAAAGGCGATTTGGGAGAAACAGCGGCATTTCTCGTGTCACAAAAGAGAATGATGACTTTATTTCAAAAAGAATTAGAAGTAAAAGATGTCTATGAAGCATTTAAAAAAATAGCTCTTGCAAGCGGACCTGGAGCTATGGATATGAAAGTTCGAATCTTGACGGGATTACTTGTATCTGCATCCCCAATTGAAGCAAAGTATATAATTAGGACAGTTCTCGGAAAACTAAGACTTGGAGTTGGTGAGGCTACAATTCTTGCTGCACTTGCTGATGCATTTCTTGGTTCTGATAAGTATAAAGACATTGTTGAGGAAGCATATAATAAGCATCCTGACATAGGTTACATTGCGAAGCTTGCAGTAAAAGGAAGAGAAGCGTTAGAACATGTAAAAATAGAACCTGGTGTTCCAGTTAGACCGATGCTTGCAGAGCGATTATCCGATCCGGCGGAAATTTTAATGAAAGCTGGAGGAAAAGCGTATGCGGAATATAAGTATGATGGTGAAAGAGCGCAAATCCACAAGAAAGGGGATAAAATTTGGATTTACTCCAGAAGACTAGAAAATATCACATATCAGTATCCTGATGTAGTAGAGTGGGCTAAAAAGTATATTGATGCCAAGGAAGCTATTGTAGAAGGAGAAATTGTTGCAATAGATCCAGATACTGGTGATTTCAGACCGTTCCAAGAACTGATGCATAGAAAGAGAAAATATGATATTCATAAGGTCATGGAAGAGATACCAGTGAAAGTATTCTTGTTTGATGTCCTTTATCTCAATGGGCGAGAGTTTCTGAAGAAACCATACGCAGAAAGAAGGAAGATACTTGAGAGTATTATAAAGCCCAATGAAAATATAACATTAGCTCAAGGAAGACTTATTGAGAAGGTAGAGGAACTTGAAAAATTATTCCTTGAAGCCGTAAGCAATGGATGCGAGGGATTAGTAGTCAAAAATCTTAGCGAAATTTATGTAGCGGGAACTCGTGGTTGGCGTTGGATCAAGTACAAGAGAGATTACAAGTCAGAGATGGCCGATACTGTTGATCTAGTAGTTATTGGGGGATTCCATGGTCGAGGTAGGAGAAGCGGCACCTACGGTGCGTTGTTAGTCGCAGCGTATAATCCAGATAAAGATTGCTTTGAAAGCGTCTGCAAGGTTGGGTCTGGTTTTACTGATGCCGACTTAGCCGAACTACCCAGAATTCTTGATAAGTATAAGATTCCAACAAAACCGAAGAACGTCGTAACTGAGATGGAGCCTGATGTTTGGTTCGAACCAAAGGTTGTGATGGAAGTTATTGGAGCAGAACTAACATTATCTCCTGTTCACAGAGCAGCTTTTGATTTAGTAAGAGAAAGATTAAAGAAACCAGCAGGAATTGCAATTCGTTTCCCGAGATTTGTAAGGTGGAGACCAGATAAAGCACCCACTGATGCAACCACATCAAAGGAACTATTCGAAATGTATCTTCGACAACTTAAGAAGCTCAAGGAATGAAATTCGTCAGCAATTTTATGAAAATATTATTGCAGAGGTTAAGTTTGTAATCAAACTCAGCATGAGATATGATAACAAGGTTTATGCACATAAGTTATCTCTAAAAAATAATTATATTTATGTAAATGATGATAGGAGAGAATGGATGAGCATAGAGGAAAGAATCATACGTGCAAAGATAGTGCTATTAGGAGAACCAGCAGTAGGAAAGACTACAATTACAAAACGATTTCTTGGAAAGGGATTCAGTCAAGTCTACAAACCAACAATTGGTGCTGAATTTTATGTCAAGAATTTTTCTCTTGTAGATCAAGTTAGCGGAAAAGAGTATCAAGTGCAATTTCTAATTTGGGACATAGCAGGGCACGAACATTTTGCTCGCATCAGAAAATTATATTTCAAAGGAACCCTTGGAGCGTTGATATTATATGATGTTACTCGTCCACAAACATTCTATGCAGTTCCAAACTGGATTCAAGAACTTTTAACTTATTCAGGACGATTCGTACCATTTGTCCTCGTAGGAAACAAGATTGACTTGCGTACAAAAAATCCTTCTGGATGTGTAATGACAAGCCAAGGTGCGGAGTATGCAAAGATTCTTTCAAACTTCTTCAAATATCCAATATTATTCATAGAAACATCTGCGAAGACGGGAGAAAATGTCGAGAAGGCTTTTGCCTATCTTGCACAGAGTATAATTAATTTCATGAGATAGATCAAGCATAAGCATGGTATAAAATGAGAATCATGTTTTAATTGAGTAATTTAATGCTTTTTCGAATTTTCGCTTGTACGGACTAACATGTATTGCTTTGCTTATTTATCTTTATTCTTATCATCGAAAATTATATTC
>JAHKLH010000135.1 GCA_029856635.1 Candidatus Njordarchaeota archaeon | reverse complement strand
ATTTGTATTCTTGTCCCTAAAGCACCAAGAAGTTTGCTAATATTTAACCTTTCATAGATACTCCTTGATAAGAGAGTTATTGAAAACATTACCGACTCATTTTTCTTTAATTTTAAATTATCAGAAAATTTGAGGATTCTTTTTCCATTTTGATATTCTATTTTAGCGATAGGAATAACAGAATACGGTGCTGGTGTGTTAGGTGAATGTAATTCCTCCGCAAGTTTTGAATCAATAGATGATATGGCTCTTAGAAAGCATGCTCGTACTTGTGGTCCAGTAAAGCCGATTATCACATCATTTTCTGTTTTTGCTTTTACACTGAATCTGTATGGTTTCCATTCATCTACTTTATCAATGATTCGTTTAATGGTTTCCTCCACTTAAAACCCAAATTATACAATAATAATTATTATGAATTATTCTGGCTAAGTGTTCCTTTGACGCTTGTCTTACGACTATTAGCATAAAGTAATTCCATTAATCTTGCTAATATTTAAAAGATAATTATTTACATTCTTAGTAGAAAATTCCTTAAAATATGATTTTTTCGATATTAGGACGAAATTATGACACATTGCTTTGGTGTTTTCATTGTATAAGGTCGAAATTTATGGAATCCATGTTGATAAAAGGGAAATCAAACCAGGAGTAGATATTGTTGATTTGTTACTTAAAAAATTAAAGGAGGAGAACTTTGAATTAAGAGATGGAGATGTAATTGTGATTACATCAAAAATTTTGTCTATAATGATGAACCGCATTTATGAATTAAAGAGCATAAAACCTTCGTTCATCGCCAGATTTTTGTCAAAGTTTATTAAAGAAGATCCTCGTGTTCTTGAATTGATTTTAAATGAAGGAGATATTTTGCTCGCTATTCCTGTCAAGAAACTTGATATGCTACCACATCCATTTAGGAAATATGCTGTAAACGAAAAGGCAAGAAAAAATGCTATAAAGCAACATCCATATCTCTTTTTAGTGAAAGTTAATTATTTGCTACTTTCAGATGCTGGTCTTGATTTTTCAAATGCACCTCCTGGATTTTGTACATTACCTCCAAGAAACCCAGATAAAATTGCAAGAATGATTATGGAGAATATAAGAAAAAGAGTTGGAAAGAAAGTTTCTGTTGTCATTGCTGACACGGAACTCTTGATAGATAGATTTGGTAGCAGAGATATAGCAATGGGTTGTGCTGGAATTTCTCCAGTTACGTCAGAATTTGGTGCACCTGATCTTTATGGTAAACCAAAATTTGGAGGAGTAGATGCTCTAGCAGATGCCGTTGCTACAGCCGCAGGGTTGGTTTTTGGTCAAACTAGGCAATCTATTCCAATCGCGATAATAAGAGGATTAAAATACAAAGAAAGCAACGAGGGTATAAAAGATATATCTTACATAGGATTAGATAAAAGAATCGTAAGATTGGGTGCTTTATTAACATTGTTAGAAACGATAAAATTCAAGTTCTTACTTGTTGTATCAAAAATAATTTCTAAGATCCTTCGTAAATAAGGATTATACTGATATATTCTTTTTGATGAAATCAATGATAGGTGCTAAATCTTTTCCCGTGAGAATTGGTAATGATAGAAGATCAGAAAATTTCTTTTCGACCTCTGAGTATATTTTCTCTAAATTCTTTACTAATCGTGGATAAGCGTGCTTCGCAAAGACCCACATCTGACTGAGTGCTCCTCTTATAAGAATAATAGACACCGCGCCGCGCATTACTAAAGTCCTTTGTTCTCCAGCAATTTCTGATGTAAGCATATGAATACCAGTTAAAGCCGAAGAATATAATTCTACATTTCTGCTTTTCTCGAATTCTTCTGGGAGGGAAAACAAATGTGTTCCTCCCGGTTGAGCCATACCTATGCAAATAATATCTTTTCTCCAATTCCTGAAATATCCATAACTCCATGCTCTAGCTACACCCAATAAGAATATTGCTGGCATTATCATTAAGAAATTATTTGTGGTTGGTAATATATCATACTTATCTGGAAAGAGATCACCATCTGTATCACTTAGTAGTGGATTAGTATTACCTTGTATTTCATCACCATCCGAAAGTCCATCATCATCAGTATCTGGATCTAATGGATCCGTGTGCAAATTAACTTCAACACCATCACCCAGTCCATCACCATCAGTATCTGGATTATTTGGATCTGTCTCCAGTGCAATTTCATCACTATCCATTATTCCATCATCATCGGTGTCTGAATCTGTAGGGTTCGTTCCTAAATCAATTTCATCACCATCCGAAAGTTCATCATCATCAGTATCTGGATTTAGAGGATTTGTTCCAATGGAAATCTCAAAGCTGTCAATCAATGAGTCATCGTCTGTATCATTATCAAGTGGATCACATTGTAATAGTATTTCATCGCCGTCTTTTAGTCCATCTTTATCACTGTCTGGATTTAGTGGATCACAGCCTAAGCTTATCTCCTCACCATCCTTTAAACCATCTCTGTCAGTGTCAGGATCCTTAGGGTTTGTTCCTATACTTATTTCCATGCTATCATTTAGGAAATCACTATCTGTGTCATCATTTGTAGGATCCGTACCTATTGCTACTTCTTGACCATCAACTAGACCATCCTCATCACTGTCTGGATTTAGTGGATCACAGCCTAAGCTTATCTCCTCACCATCCTTTAAACCATCATTATCAGTGTCTGAGTTTAACGGATCTAATCCTATCTGAAGCTCATACGAATCATTAAGCCCATCAGCATCACTATCAATATTCTTTGGATTTGTGCCATATTTATACACCTCTTCGCCATCTTTCAGTCTATCTCCGTCAGTATCTGCTAAATCAGCACGCGTTTTAAACACAACTAGCTCTTCGTAATCATCTAATCCATCATTGTCAGTATCCGGATTAGATGCGTTTGTTCCGTAGATTTTGACTTCTTCCTTGTCATCTAATCCATCATCATCGGTATCCGTGTCATTTGCTAAAAGACGCAATTGTACTTCCTCATAATCACTTAACCCGTCTCCATCAGTATCATCACACTGTGGATTTACACCGTATCTTGTCACAGTTTCATTAAATATTTCATCCCAGTCGCTTAATCCATCTCCATCAGTATCCTTTAACAAGGGATTTGTATGGTATCTCTTCACCTCATCGAAATCACTTAGCCCATCTTCATCAGTGTCATTTGATAATGCATCCGTCTCGTAGATCATCACTTCTTCATAATCGGATAATTTGTCATTATCTGTGTCATTATTAATGGCATTAGTATTATAAATATTTATCTCCTCCCCGTCAGTCAAGCCATCATTGTCAGTATCTGAGTCATTCGCAAAAGTATTATATATTATTTCCTCATAATCCGAAAGCCCATCTCCATCCGTGTCATATTCTAATGGATTCACACCGTATTTAGTAATTGACTTATTCATTATTTCATCATAATCTGACAATTGATCACCATCAGTATCCCAGAGAGTAGGATCTGTAAAGAGGCGAGCAACCTCTTGCCAATCAGATAATCCATCATTATCAGTATCGCTTGTGTTTCCAAGTGTTCCAAAGGAAAGCTCATCCAGATCTGTAAGATTATCATTATCTTGATCTGGCTTGAGGGGATTAAATCCATGATCACAATAAACAACGACTTCTTCATAATCCGTCAATCCATCATGGTCTGTATCCATTTCCAAAGGATTTGTTCCATAAATTTTAATTTCTTTATAATCATCGAGTTGATCGTCATCCGTATCAGTATCAGTTGCATTTGTACAATATACTACAATTTCTTCATAATCAGACAATCGATCATTATCCGTATCAGAATCATTTGGGTTTGTACCAGTTATTAAGACCTCACCTCCGTCATTTATTTTATCATCGTCTGTGTCTGGATCTGACGCATTTGTTTTTAATAATACTTCCTCGAGATCACCTAGTCCGTCTTTATCAGAATCATAATATCCATACGCAATTTTCCCAACAAGTTTCGGTTCATCATTAACTATTTCAGTTGCTGTGTATGCAACATAAAATATTTTTGGAATATATTCTGCATCCATTGAGAATATATTAGTTTCATTAGCACAATATTCCTCCTCATGAATAGTCGAATTAGTAATATTCACTCTCTGAATCACCCTAAGCCCGCCAATGAAGCATGCATAAAATACTTGAACAAGATCTTGTGAGTTATTAACTAAATCTGCAAAAGATGGCTGACGTACATTAATCACGGTTACATCAAATGTGATTTCGTAAAAACTTAATAATAAAAGCATTCTCTCCATTTCAGAGAAGACCATCAAAGAAATCATTTTTGTGTTATTACTGTCAATAAACAGTTTCATAGAGCCAAATAGTGAGCCTTGAGGAAGACTAACCGTTTCCTCAATTTCTGGGCGTGAAACAAGCAACTCAAGAGCACTAAACTTTAATAAAGTAGTGTTAAAATGGAACTCATACACAGATTCTTCTCTTCCATAACGTAGCAACATAATTGTAAAGTATATGGAATCATTTACTAAAAATCCATTTGAAAGTCGTGACCAATCTGCTGCAACATAATTTATTATTCGAGCAATGGTTCCTATAGTTTTAATATCCTTTAATCTTAATGAATAAATATTTATTGATCGAAACGGCGGTATTGATTGAATCATGTAAACATAATACTCATTTGTTACAGAGCTCGAATTATAATATGAATAAAACATTGCCAAGTAAATATCCTTACCATACACTACGCATGAAAAATCTCTAGCAATTCTACTATCACGTTCACTATCACCAAAAATAAAGAACGTTTCTTGAGAGGTCCAGATTGGTCCCATGGAAGAACTCCAAAATGATGTTACATTAAACATGCGCATATAAGCCACGACATCAGTAAATTCACCTGTTGAATTATACTCAAGCATTCCATATATTATAGT
>JAHKLH010000134.1 GCA_029856635.1 Candidatus Njordarchaeota archaeon | reverse complement strand
CTATTGAGGAGCGTAAGTTTGTTCGTGCTCTTTTGGCTAGGGCTAGGCGTGTTGGTATTTCTAATGAATTGCGTGGTTGGTCTTGGGATCAGCCTCCGCTGTGTTCTCCCTATGAGAATGTTCTTCTTACGTTGCATGATGTTGCTTCTAAGTATTGCATTACTGCTCGTGACATCTATTTAAAGTATGTTGAGAAGGTTAAGTATTTTCCAAATAAACGTATGGTTCGTGGACTTGTTCTTCATAGTGTTGTTGAGAAGGTAATTACTTGTGCTAAAAAGTTTTTGTATTCTAATGGGATTGTCCCTGGATCTGTTATATCCAAGGAGTTAAGCACTATTGCTGATGAGGAAGCTCGCAAGATTTTTAATTCATTTAAGAATAGAATTAAGTCTGCTGGATATACTGATGAAGAGGAGAATGTTCTTTTTATTCGTGCTGTTAACTTATGGTTGTATGAAGTTAATCAGATTGCTGCTCATGTTGATGCTACTTTGGCGAAGCATCCATATATTTCATTAGATTCTTTGGTTAATGTTGCTATTCCGGTTGTTGTTGAGCAGAGACTTGATGGTAGGTTTCTTGGTTTGAGTGGAAATTTGTCTGCGGATGCATTGACTTTTTCCCCTGTTGTTCTCGATTTGAAAACTGGGAAATTTAGACAATTTCAATATTTGACAACTACTGGTTATGCTTTGGTTCTTGAGGCGATATATGAAGTTCCTATTGATGTCGGTGTTTTGGTTAATTTGGATTTTAATAATAAGAATTTTCCAGTAATTACTCGTAGACCGCATGTTATTAGCGAAGCATTAAGGAATGAGTTTATAGAAGAGAGAGATAGAAAGCTTGAGATTGTTGCTGAGGGAATAGATCCTGGTGTTGCGCCTGAGTGCCCTGAGGATTGTCCGTTTTACAATGTTTGTCGCGGTGATTAGGATGAAGCGTATTATCTATGTTACGGATTTTGGTCAGTCGGTAAAACAGAAGAAGAATCGTATTGTGATTTGCTCTGGGAATTCCTCGAGAGAGTATGCTGTTGATGAAGTTTCTGAGATTGTGATTATGGGTAAGGGAAAAGCGATAACTGTTGATGCTATTCGTTTGTGTATTGAGAGGAAGATTCCAATATTTTTTGCATATGCTAATGGATTTCCTTACGCTGCGGTTTTACCTATGATTGTTACTGGTACTGTTAAAAGGAGACGGGCTCAGTATGTTGCTTATAATTCTCCGCTTGGGGTTGAAATTGCGAAGAAGTTTGTAATGGGTAAGCTTAGTAATCAAAGGAACTTACTCAGGTTTTGGGCAAAAGCTAGAGCTCATGTTTCTCCAGAAATTGCTGATAAAATAAAGGATGCTGCTAGAAAAATTAATGATTTGATTAAGGAACTAAAAGATGTTGTGGATAATTCAATGAATGCATATGTGAGAATGAAGTTGATGAGTATAGAGTCAAAAGCTGCGGATGTTTATTGGTCTTGCTACGGTCTTTTGCTTAAAAAGTATGTGGAATTTCCAGGTAGGGTAAAACCAAATGCGACGGATCCAGTAAATGCTCTTTTGAACTTAGGTTATGGTATTCTAGCAAGGAAAGTTTTTATTGCAATATTGTTTGCTGGATTAGATCCTTATGCAGGTTTCTTACATAGTGACAAGTCAGGAAAGAAATCTCTTGTTTTTGATCTAATGGAGGAATTTAGGCAACAAGTGGTGGATAGACTTGTGATGAAAATGTTTACGAAGAGGATAATTAATCCAAAGGAATGCATTGAGAAAGGGAAACTTAAAGATGATGTCTGCAAAAAAGTAATAAAATTATTTGAGGAGAGACTCGAAGAAAAGGTTACCAATATTTACGGGGAAAAGAGAACATTAAATGAGCATATTCATTATCAAGCTAGGCATTTGGGAAGAGTTCTAATCGGCACTGATCCAAAATATAAACCATTCATTCTTCCGTGGTGAGCAAATGCTGTATTTAATAATATATGATATCTCTAATAATGCAATAAGAGCAAGACTCGCAGAGTTACTAAAGGATTATGGACTAGAACGTGTTCAGTATAGTGCATTTCTTGGTGAGCTAAAAAGACATCAACTAAAATCGTTAATCACAGATATAAAGAAAATCCTAATTACATTACCATTTTCAGACGACGAGAGAGTAAGAAATGTGCAAATTTATCCAATTCCACAATATAGCAAAAAGAATAAGATTGAGATTTCCTTCGAGGGAAGCAAGTTAACAGTATCATATGGAGAACAAAAGAAAAAAGACAAGGTTATAGTAAGCTATTAGTAATACATGTAGATGCTTATTCATAATTATTTTGTACTTTTCCTGAAAAGTGACTTTCTTAGAAAATACATGATGATTATTATGCATAACTAAAATCAATATCATAAGCTTTTAGAAACACTTTAAAATGCGTAATACAGATAATTTTTTATCTTTCCTTAAGTGGAGGTATTAGATTATTTAAAAACATAAATTTCGAAATTTCGGTATCTTATGAAAATAATATTATCATTTTCAAAATTTAAATTCTTAATTACAGTGTATTATATTGAGTACTACAGTACTACTGGTGTCATGCTTGGATGAAGTAAAGGTTACTAGAAAGTATCAAATTACTATTCCGAAGAAAATTAGGGAAAAACTTGGAATAAAAATTGGGGATCGACTACTAATTGATGTCATTGATGATAAAATAATAATGATTCCAATAAAACCAAGAGACGCCTTAAAAAAATTAGCATCAATTGCAGATAGGATTCTTGGAGGACCGAAGAGAATTAATGCGGTGAAACTCATTGAAGAAAGCCTTGAGAGGGAAACGGGTATTTCTTGATACAAATATTTTCGTTTATGTGGCTTTGAAACATCCTGATTTTTACGATTCGTGTTATGAAATTTTGGAATTATCAGTTGATGAATATTACCATGGTTATGGCTCTGATTTAGTCCTGTTTGAATTATTTGGAGCATTATCTAAGATAAATCCAAAAGCCGCCTATGAAGCCGCAATTAGCTACCTAAACTTGCCAATAACCCGCTTAGAAATTAACAGAGATGTTATAAAAGTTGCTTATAAAATTGCTGAGAAATCAGGTGTTACATACGACTCAATACATGCCGCAACAATGATGATAAACGGGATCAATTTGATAATCACTGAAGACTTGACTGATTGGATTAAAATCAAAAAATGCTGGAAAAATGTTGCAGAAGAACTCGATATAAAAATTAGTGATCTCATAATATACGCACCAAGCAAGCAAAAATTCATTTAATACAAACCCATAATTTTACTATACTCCTTCAATACTTCTATTGGGGGTTATTACAGATAATTCATATTCTATCTCAGAAGAAATTATCTTAAAATGAGAAACATTGTATGTAACTATTTTAGCATCATATACTATGCATGTTACAACAATGAAGATATCTCTTAAATCCATTCTTTTTCCCTCTTTATAAAACACACCATCAATATCCACAGCCATTTCTGTGGCCTTTTCGTTAAAGGGAAGAACTCGCACCCATAAAATAAATGACTTTACATCCTCAATTTCCCTATTATATCCCGCGTATTTAGGTCCAAATAGTAATTCGTACAAATTTATTGATATTATGCATAGTCTAACTTTATCCTTTAAATAATAAACTAAGCAGAAGCAGAATTCTTATTTTTTAAATATTCTATAACTACATCTGTGTTTAAGCAGATGAAATCCAATTTCTCCGCCGCTCTTTAATAACATTCATTATTTTCCCAGTATCTACATTCTTCCAACTCCCAGCAAGTTCATCTAATCGCTTTATTTTTCTTATCACAATCTTATTTCCCTCAAGAGAAACTTCTACATAATCTCCCTCCTTTATTCCTAACCTAGAACAAATTTCAATTGGAATAGTAATCTGCCTATTTCTAGTTACCTTAACTAGTACCATAAAATCACTATACTAAATAATTCAACAAGTAGTTAATCCCGTAAATACAAATTTTTCTCACGAAACATAATTTTTGCACCAAAACATAACTAGAATTCATTAATTAGCAATTAATCAGACAAACAATAACTTTTTACAAACCCACTCATACCCACACCCACCCGTACATCGTCTTCTATTTATTCTAATACGAGGAGCCTTCTCAGTTTTAAGCATTTTCCTTATACTATTAATTACTCTTCTGACGTAGCATTTCTCATGATTAGTTATAGAAATCTCAACCAATTTTTCTTCTTCAACATAGTAAATAAAACCACGCTTAATCAACTTATTAGTGACCTTCTCAAGTAAAATAGCGTAAAAAGTCAATTGATATATATGATCACGCCACGGTCTTCCTCGATCACTCTTCATAATCTTTATTTCAACAGGAATAATTTCACCAAGCTTTGTCTCAACAACAAGATCAACAGTACCCCATAAACGCTCTTCAGGTATCATAATATTCCATCCAACAATCTTGCGCTTAATATCAATCTTCTTATCTCTCAAAGCAATACCAACACGTCTCGAAATCTTACGAACAATTTCATCATGTCTCTCCAAACCATCTCTTTGTTGGGAATAAAGCTTAGGTTTAAGCCGTAGCACTTTGCGAAAATAAACAATTAAAGGACAATAAACCCAATTCTTAACATCAGTAGCACTAATATACTCAACCCACTCACTCATCGCGGCACCACAAGCAAATACATTAATCTAAGCAACAAAAACAAATTTCAAGACAAACAGAAACAATAACATAAAAATGAAAAAATGACCATAATACTGGTAAGTAATAAAAAACAAACGAGAGAAGACAAGAATATTCGAAGAAAACTCCAAGATAATTCATGTAAATGAACAAATGTCCAAAAACACGAATAAAAACTTCGAATATCTCAAGCACCAAGGCACTAACAAGAAATCACACTTAGAAACACAATACTAGAGCATTAAAT
>JAHKLH010000133.1 GCA_029856635.1 Candidatus Njordarchaeota archaeon | reverse complement strand
TTATTAGTTTCACTTTTGTTCCATTTGGCAATGATACCGGCACTAGAGGTTTGAAAACCCCATTTTCATACACTGCATCAATCTCGAATTGCATATATTCACCAAATTAAAGAATAATAATTTAAAATACAAATGAACTACTTATCATTTGGAATGATGACTAGTCCCACATCTGAAATGTGATGACCCGGTGAGGTTCTGATTCTTTATTTCCTACTTTGTTATTTTTCAATTTAATCTCCCCTTATTTAATTGGGGGACTTCATGAGTGTGGTTAAGAATTATTTTACAATTAAGGGTCCAGTTGACCCTAAGTTTTTCTTTAACAGGAAAGAAGAGGTCGAGCTTTTTAAGAATCTTCTTGAGGTTGAGTCATATGATGTTCTCATTTCGATTATTGCACCATTTAGATTTGGAAAAACTTCGCTTCTCAAAAAATATTCGAGCATTGTTAGTAAGTTTGACAAACTTATTAACATATATATCCCAGCGAAGACAAAAGATGATCCAATAGAAATAATTAGAGAAAGATTTTTAGAAATGATTCCTGAGGCAAAAAGAGTTAAAGCAGAGAATAGGAATAATTTAGCTGCATTCTTTAAGCAATTGAATAAGGTTCTTGAAAACCGAGATATGTGGGCTATTCTTTATATAGATGAATTTCAAGAGATTCCAAATATACTCAAAGCGTATGGATACATGACTTCTTGGAGCACTGAGGAGATTTTCGAGATGTTCAGGGGAATTACTGAGGAGTTCAGATTTGGGCTAGTAGTAACGGGTTCCTATATTGGTGAACTTCTTGATGCTATTGCTGTATGGAATGGGAGATTTACTGAACTAAAACTGGGAGCATTTCCAAGGGAAGACTCAATTCGCATGCTTTCTACTCTATTTGAACTTTCTGGAGTTAAGGTTACAGATGATATAATTGAGTATATTGCGAGTAGTGTTTGCGATCATCCATTTTACATGCAACTCTTCGGTCATCACTTAGTGAGATTAAGAAAAGTTAATGAGGAAACCATAGAAAAGGTTAGAAAAGTTGTATTATATGATGCTTTGAAACTTTATCGTAAGAAACTCAGGGAGATAAGGAAATTAGGTGATGAGCCCATTAAAATTCTTTTAAGAATAGCTCAAGGAGAATTAGATATTGAATCTTTATCATTGGATGATTGGGAGCTTATTTGGAATCTTGAGAGATTAGGTGTTTTATATGTGAGAGATAGTGAAGTAGAGCTCACAGATAAGATGTTTGGTCGTTTCGTTATTAACGTAGCTAGTGGTAGAAGAGAAGAACGAATTCTTCCACAATATGTACCCGAGTATTTAGTAGCGCGAGACTTAGCATATAAGCAGAATATCAAAGAGATTTTATTATCTTACATGAGTTGGGGCCCATTTGATATCATTATCCACAAGAAAATAACGCATACGGCTGGAATAGGTATACAAGTAAAAGCGACTAGCAAGGATGAAGTTATACTTAGTCAAAAAGAAATTAGTCAAATGATATCTGAATCCATGTCTAGAGAACTAATTCCAATATTAGCCACTGTTTTTTGCATAGGGGACATGCAATTAGGTACTTCAAAATAGAGAAAAGCAAAACTAGATATCACTTTAATGAAGGAAAAATAAACATCACTCAACTGATTAGTCAGTAAGCATAACTAAAATATGCGTAAAGTAGGGAAATTATCAAAATACATTCGAGTTCCTCTTATGCGAAAATTCAAATTAATCTCTAAATGATACCATTAAAGATTAGAGATCGCGGAGAATTTATAGAGTAAATAAACCAAGCATTGTGTGCTGAGATGATGAACAAATTCGATTTTGCTTCAAGCTATATTAGTCACGAAACTTGATAATCCTTTATACTATGTGTATAATGATTTTCTGCAGTAAAATATCGTTACTTAGTTATAATACGCGTATACTTGAGTATTTTATTGTCTTGAGAGTTGGAATTGACCATGTTACATTTCGCAAATATTTCCTAGCTATTCTAGCAGCATCCAATATTTCATCTCTCGTTGGTCTCCGCCACGGAAACTCGGGAATAGGTATGTATCCAATGATATGAAATGGTATTCTTTCATCGACGCTAGCAATAAATTCCGCTATTCTTTCTATTTCATCCTTATCAACGAATTCAGGAACAAATACTGTGTTCGTCTTTAATAATATTCCGCGTTGGTAACATTTTTCGAAATTATGTAGTACTTGCTTGTTTGAAAAACCTCCAGTGTAGATTTTGTGTAATTCTTCGTTTATTGCTTTTATGCTCACAACAGCACTTTCGGCTTCTAAGGGAGGCATTATAGATAAGTTTGTATGTCCAATACCGACTTTTAGATTTAATGTACGTGCAAATTTTGCTATTCTTGGAACATCCGGGTTAATTAACGGTTCACCTCCAAGAAATTTAACTTGATTTATTCGATTATTTTCTGCATATTCCTTGATAATTGATAATATTTTTTCAAGCGGTATTCTCTCACATCCTTCTTCTGAACAAGGATCTTTTATTCTATATGTGCAAATCAAACATGCCCAATTACAACCGAAATTATATATAAATAATGTTTTAGTTTCACGTGAGTAAGTTATTTTCCTAAAGAATGGATTCTTACAGCGCCACCATTTCATAAGCGCCGCCTTGTTATCTCAAGTGGTACTACCGCCAAAATTTTCCCATTTTCTTTGATAACTTTTATACGAACATTATATACACTCTCTATGTTCTCTGGCGTTATTACCTCTTCTGGTTTTCCTGCCGCGAATATTATTCCATTCTTCATTAAAATCACCTTATCACAAAATCTAACAGCCAATGATAAATCATGAAATGTTGCAATCGTTATTATACGCTTTGAAATTGTGTATCTTTTTATTATTTCCATAATAAAAAGCTGGTAATTTAAATCCAAATGAACCGTGGGTTCATCAAGAAGAAGAACTTTAGGTTGCTGAACCAAAGCTCTTGCAATATGAACCCTTCTTCTCTCACCTCCACTTATTTCATTTAAACCTCGATCCAGGAGCTTACCTAACTCCAACATGTTGATAATCTCTTCGATGAATTTGGATGAAGAAACATCAAGTATTTTAAATGGTGATTCTAAGTGGGGGTATCTTCCCATTAATATTGTTTCTAATACTGTAAAGGGCGCTACAATATCCTCTTGCATCACAACAGCCATGTTTTTTGCTAATTCTCTTTGCGAGAATTTCTTAATATCAGTGCCATCAAGTAGTATAACACCATGCTTGGGAATAAGTGCACGAAATATGCATTTTAGCAAAGTAGTTTTTCCAGCACCATTAGGGCCAAGAATTCCTAGAATCTCGCCTTCTTTCGCTTCAAAAGTAATATTCTTTAATACGTCCACGCTGTTATATGCAAAAGTCACATTGCAGATTTTAAGCAACATATTTCATCAATCCTTTTCTTCTCTTTAGAAGGTAAATAAAGAAAGGAACACCAAACAACGATGTTATAATACCAATTGGAATTTCCGCTGGTCTCATTAGAGTCCTCGCTAATAAATCTGTTAGCACTAGGAAACTGCCTCCAAAGAATATTGACGCTGGAATAAGAAAACGATTATCAGAGCCTATTAAGAATCTGACCATGTGTGGAACCATTAAACCGACAAATCCAATAGGGCCCGTGTATGCAACGCAGATTGCAACCATTAGGGAAACAATAACTATCGTAAGTTTCCTTATTTTATCTACTTCAACTCCTAAACTTTTGGCAACATCATCTCCAAGCATCATAGCATTAAGATCTTTTCCAAGAAATAATGACAATATTAATAACGGAGTAATTCCAATCATGACTACTTTAAGTTCATCCCATGAAAGCCCATATAGTCCGCCCATTAGCCAGAAAACAATAACTTCTAATTTCTCGCCAGCCAGATACATCATGAATGATGTCATTGCTGAGAAAAATGCTGCTACAGCCATTCCAGCTAAAATTAAACTTGATATCGGCAATCTTCCATCTTCTAATGCAATTCTATAGGTTATTAAGAAGGCAATTATTGAGAAAACAAATGCAGAAAGTGGTATTGGTATAATTAACCACAAGTCCAATGCAACCAGAAGTGCTGCACCGAACGCCGCACCAGATGACAAACCTAGGACATAAGGACTTGCTAATGGATTTCGGAGTATACTCTGAATTAAACATCCTGAAACAGCTAATGCTGCTCCAACGAATGCCGCTATCAAAACTCTTGGAATTCTAATTTCCCAAATTATCACCAAGTATACTCTGTTCTCTGAGTAATGATTGAAAATTATTTCCCAAACAGCATTGAGGGGAATGTCAACGCAGCCAATGCTTATTCCTAGAAATATAGAGAGAAAGAAGATCCCTATCAGGAGTACTAAGAAAAACATTCGCCTTCGAAGCTTCTCTCGATAAACTTCAAGTACCATTCAATATCCCGGTTATGAAAAAGAATTTTGCTTAATTATGTTTAATTATAATCACGATTGTTCCAAGAATTGTCGTAAGCAAATTACATTCGGAAACAGACACCTTATCGCTCGGAATATGTGAAGAAACATTCGAAAAACATAAAGAAATGTTTGAAGATATATTGTAACCAAAGAATGCCCATACCATGAACTTCAATCCTTCTACGAATCTAGGAGACGCCGTTGCTATGTGTCTATCTAAGTAATATATCTTACCATTTTTCACAGCATTTATTTGATCCCATCCAGGTCTGCTGGTGAAATTGTCTGGAGATAATTGAGAGTTTTCGTACAGTATAACATCAGGATTTGCATTAATAATGTACTCATCGCTGAGAAGTGGATATCCAGTAAGATTTCCTGCAATATTTATACCACCGGCGAGCTCGATTATTTCATGCGTAAATGTGTTTCTCCCAACAGTCTTGTATGGAGAATAAAGCTCAACATAAACCCTAGGATGACCATAT
>JAHKLH010000132.1 GCA_029856635.1 Candidatus Njordarchaeota archaeon | reverse complement strand
TAACTGTATCAGCGCGTAAGAATATTAATTTTAAATTCATAAAAATAATATTAATGTGCTACTTTTAAAAAATAATTTCTAGCTTTATTTTAGGAAGCATGTGATAAATTTGCTTAAAAGACTTAACTTTAAGAAAAGAACATTTGGGGTTTTCATATTAAGTCCTAAAATCATGGAAACTGAAAAAATTTGGAAAATCCAAAAAGAACTCAATAAGCTTACTGGATTACCCATTGAAATTATAGCGAGTATCATGACTAGCTTAAATAAAAAACATTGTATTTACGAAATTGCACGTATTGCTGCTAAAAAAGCCGAAAAATTCCGTCTAAACATTACTCCTCGTGATGTCTATAAGATTGTTTCCGTATTACAAGAGAAAGGCCTTGCTAAGCTCATTGCTTCAAAATCACCAGATAAGATTTTAGTCTCTAATGTTAGGAAGAAATTCATAGCCGCCCCACCTCTTGTTCATTCAAAATTACGTTTACCTCTAGTGAAACCAGTTATAATTCCAAAAGAAATTGCAGAAATTGTACCAAAACTAGAAATAAGCGAAAGTTCAATCACAATAAGTGATTTGGCTAGTATTGCATTGCATATGCTTCTTGATAGACATGAAGATATTTTGTTTGCTATATTAATAATGCTTCCTTTATATCCCATATCACTTGTAAGCAGAAAAAACTTTGAAGTTACAAGTACAATGACTGTACTCGCGACAGTTACGTCGTGCTGGAATGCAGCAGCCAGTTATATTGGAAGAGCGCCAATTTCTTCAAAAGTTAGTTTCATTTTAATGAGAGGAAATAATGGATTGATGTTAATTAAAGGGTTTGGAATCAATCAAAAGCAATTTATTATTGCCGCTGGATGCACACAAAAAGCAAAGAAAAAAATTTCAAAAATTGTTTGCGACATTAATTGGATTATATCGGAGCTCTCTGAAGAAATCTCTCAAGTTATTTAAACGATCCTTTGGACTTATGGAAGTATTTTCTCTCCCGCAATCATGTATGGTAAGTACTCAGCTACATAGTTTACTACTGCTGGAGAAATAGGAATATTTAGCCGTGATAATCTACTAATAATTATTTCTAGAAATTGTCGCGTTTTTTCAAGTTTGTTTGCATATACGCTTTCAATTGCTCTTTCAATTATTCTAAATAAAACACCTTTTTCTCCTTCAGGAATTTTCAATGACATTACATACTTGAATATGTAGTGTAATATCGTTGGATCTATTTCAAGAATAGAAAAAAGTGCTTTAATCGCTTTTTCTTCAATATTGTGTAAGAGCATGTACCGAGCAATTGAGAGTAACTTATTTAGCCCTTGCTGAATATTGCCTTTAAATACTGCTTGAAGAAATGAAAAATTATCTTCAGTTAATTCTAATTCTAAATGAATTCTTTTAATTCCTAATATCTTATCTGCAAATTCTTCTGCTAATGATATTGGAACACTCTCTGGAAACTCATTCATAATTGCAAAGCTTGTCGAACATATATCAATCATTGGGGCAATAAATCTTTCTCTTTGCGTAATAGCGTATGCTCTATTTAAGTATTCATAGGCTTTCTCAAATTCTCCAAGACGAGAATAACAGTATGCAGCATTGCTTAAGATTAAGAACTCCTCAGCGTCTGAAGTTTCAAGAAAAGATTTTACTAATTCACTTGTTAAAGTTAGAGCTTTCTCTTTCTGACCAAATTCAAATAATATTACTGGCAGTTCAAATGCAAGCGCTACAAAGTGAGGCTCCGAACCATGCCTAACAATGATTTCTTTTAATTCCTCGAGAATGAACCTAACCTTGGAAATGTCTACCCTATTGTAAACATAAAATACATTAGTAAGAATACGAGCTTTTTCAAAATCAGGAACACTCATTGACTTTACTTTCTCAATAATTTCCTCTATCATTCTTTTAGCAATCTCTGGGTTCTCCCTTAACATATTTCTAGCAAGAAATGAATTAATTAACAGTTTATCTTTTTCATCAAGATCTCCTAAAATTTCTTTTAGAATATCCTTGTCACAATTAGTCATTATAAGCGAAATAGCTACTTCTACTTTTCTTGGATAATAAATGATTTTTTCATATACGTCTTTTATTTCTTTTCTTTTGCCGAGCTTGTAAAGTACGGGTATTAATTTTGCAAACGCATCGGATCTATCAGATCTATCCGGAACAGCTTCTGCCTCAATCATCGCTTTGTTAATCATCTCTTCTGCTATTTCATTGTCTAATTCAAGTAATGCATCGGCAGAATAAATTAGTGCCATCGCTCTATCCCATCTGAAAGGGCTTAGGTCTTCAATACGAAGTAATAGTTCATTTGCATATCTTCTTGCTTTTTCTGGATTAATTTTGCATATAAAACGTATTCCGCATGCGATGATGATAGCAGATTCTTCCTCTGCTAATAATTGATCGAAAAGTCTCTCGATTAATACACTCACACCCTTCCATTTTATTTCTTTTATTTTATTAGAAACCTCAAGAAAAAGTATTTTCCTGTATTCAATGTCACGTATTTTCGAAAGCGCATCAATAGCAATGCTGGCTATGTTACGAAACACAGCATCTGCTTGCATCAGTTAAACCCATATTTTTCACAATCATTAAATTATTTATTGAAAAAGGTGATACTCATGCTCCCAAATGAAAAAGGAAAAATTGCAGTGCTTGTCATTGATATGCTCAATGATTTTGTTAAACCAGGAGCAATCTTAGAAGTTCCTGCTGCGAGGAATATTATTGATAACATTAAAAAATTGATCCAAGTTGCACATGAAAAAAGAATTCCGGTAATTTATGTATGTGATTCTCATCGAAAAGGTGATAAAGAGTTTGAAGCATGGCCGCCTCATGCACTTGAGGGAACCCATGGTGCAGAAGTAATTGAAGAATTAGCTCCTCAGAGGGGCGATATAATTGTAAGAAAAAGGAGATATTCTGGTTTCTTTGAAACAGATTTGGACTTAACATTAAGAGAACTCAAAATACAAACACTCATTTTAACGGGGATCCTTACAGATATTTGCGTATTCTTCACTGCCGTTGATGCCTTTTACCGAGGTTATGAAATTTACATTGTAAGCGATGGTACGGCATCAATTGATGAAAAACGACATAATGACGCATTAGAGAAACTGAGGATGTTAGCACGTGCAAAAGTAGTAAAAACAGAAGAAGCAATAAATTTGCTTAAAAAAGTTTAGTTTCATTTCTTGGTTATTCTTGCACGTTCTCTCTTAAGTAATATCATTAGCAAAAATAGCAAAGCAATCATGAGATAAACTATCGTCAAGTAGAGTATGATTTCGCAGTACTCTTGAAATAGTACTCTTTGCAATTCATTTTTTTCGGCCTCAATCGGATTTTCTATTTCTCTAAGAGTCCGTAGCAGAGTTTCATTAAAAATACGATATGGAACAATTCCTATACAATGATTTGGCTTTGGAATTCCTAGAGTAAAGCTAACTATTGCTGCAATATCAACCAATCGCAGTCCACCTAGTTCTATTCCTCTTTTTAAGCATTTGCCCCACATCCATAGTGGAACTTCTGAAACTAATGTTGGAAATACCATTCCATGGCCACGTCCATATCCTCCATGATCCGCAGTAACTATTACTACTGTGTCATTTTCAATCCCAAGAGAGTAAATTTTATTCATTATTCTTCGAACTCTTTCTGCATCAGTTCTAATTGCAATTTCATACTCTTGCGAAAAAGTTCCATGCTCATGCAAATTACGATCTGGTTCATCAAGATGTAAAAAGGCTAATAATCCAAATCGTTTAATATCATCAATATTTTCTTCAATAAATTCAATAAAATGATTAACTCCATCTTCATCATTTATTGGACGATAAACATAGTCTGGATATTCTTTTATAACATTTGGTAACATTGTAGCAGTAAACATTGCTGTAATAATACCATATTTTTTAGCAACTGAAAAAATATCCTCAACTCTAGAAGGATTATGTGATCTAATGATCCAAAATCGACGAGTTTCTCCTGGATTTAATTCATCACCATGAACTTGCGGCCAAGTTCCAGTGAAGATACTAAGATGATTTGGATGTGTCATTGTAGGGTAAGTGCAACTTATTCGTCTAGCCCAAACAGATTCCTTCTTAGTTTCAATGAAGAATTCACCAACTTTCCAGAAAACATCGGCTCTAGTACCATCAAAGGTTATTATTATCACCACTTTGGCTAAGGGAGTTTTTCTTTCAGATTGCGTATACTGATAAGCATTTGCAGGGGAAATAATGACCATTGGTAATAGAAGAAGAATAAACATGATAGCTATAACTTGTCGTTTTCTTTTGATTATAAAATAAAACATTGCTAAAATCAATGCTAATGATACAATAAAAATCCATAAGAATGCATCAAATAGCCACAGTACTACGTTTCGGGAGATTTCAGCCTCTGCTAATTTTGATTCAAGTTCAAATATGCCTGCTGGCAATAGAAAATATAGTGGACTAGCTACTACTAGGATATATGGCAGGAGTATGCATAATACTGTTTTTTTTGTAATTCTTATTTTCAATAAAATCACCATTAAGCTGCAATATAAATTAAGTTAAGAGATTAGTTAATCAATACAAGAGCTAGTTAATCAAAAGCTTCTGCAAACTAAAGTTCAAAGTAATCTAATTGAGATATAACATACTCTCTTAAGTCATCAGGAGAAGGCAATTTTTGAATAATTTTTCCATTTTCAACATACTTATGCATAATACATTCTGCATCATCTATAATAGTTCCCTCCGGAGTAACTATGTATTCTACTTTGGATTGTTTTATCCTTTTCCAAACAGTTTTGACTCCAGAGAATTTACCGCGCTTTGTTATTGGAATCCATTTTCCATTAACCTTGACTGCTGTTATATCCATCGCAAAATCAACTGGAGGAGCAGATGCTACTGCACTTCCGATGCCAAAGCCATCTGCACCAGCTTCTATTAGCTCC
>JAHKLH010000131.1 GCA_029856635.1 Candidatus Njordarchaeota archaeon | reverse complement strand
TTTTTATAGGTACCACAGAAAGGAATAATTACGGAACAATATCAAAAGCATTTTTGGAATTCGAGCCGCAAGTATCTATATGGAGAACCTACATTTGGGATTATTACTACGGTATTTGGCATGTTTATAAGCCAAAATATTATCCGCTTGTCCTGCTCTACTTATCTGACGAAATACTATATATACTGATATCTGCAGTCATCATAGCTTTGTTCACAGAATCATTGAAAGACATAACAAAATATCTCGAAGAATTGGAAAAGCACCAACAATGAAATTCATGATCTAATAAGCATAAAACTTTGAAGATAGCTTATTTCCCATTAATTCAATAAAAAAGTTAGTGCCCGGGCCCGGGTGGCGCCCGGGGGCGGATTTCCGCAAAGACTCGAACCGCCGACAACGGGGTTAACAGCCCCGCGTGTCCAGCCCCGTACGAGTTTGGCCCTATGGTCTACCCATCTGCACAACCCGGGCATTCGTATTTGTTTTTCATCACTATTAAATAATCATACAACATTTAAAAAGTTTGTGTTTGCTTCGTCCTTTTGAGTCATTAGTTTCTTTTTGGATTACTATTACGAATGACATGATATTACTAACTCTAAAGACTATTTTTTCCTAGTTACTACGGAATTAAAATAATGCTAAGTTTGGTTATTTGTTACATTGGTCTTGGAATATTTCTTGGAAAAGTATTATCATTTTTTGGCACTTATCATTAGACTTTCTTAAAACTTTCTAAGAAGACCTAACACTTGACATCTTTTTGAAAGGAAATTTGATTTATTTGATTACTAAAATGCCTTATCTTATCTAATTTAAATTCATGATTAATTTTTAGGACAGATTATTTATTATAAACGCTGATGTGAATTATTTAGATCGCAAATGTAATACATAAAATTTCTGCTTCGTGTGTAGCACTAGCTACGGTTACTCATAGGGGGCACTTTTGCACTCGTGATAACTTGATGTTTTTTATTCGTTTGGTAATTAAATTAGTTGTATAATTTCAAAAATTATTAGAATTCACAATCAAGTTGACAACAAAGCAAGACAAGATTAAGACTTGTTAGGAAGGTGCAAAAGTATCAATACGAGCGTTGAAGGTAACCAGGTGTAATGTTTTAAATACTTTTTGATTATACTCCTGCCGAATTCGTGAATTAGTTTTCTCGTGCTCTCATATAGTTTTCCAGAGTAGAACCATGTGATGCATTGGAGTAATGATTCGATTGAAAACTATAAGGCTGAAATTGTTTTTAAGTAGCATCCATTAAGTAGGTCTATCATTGCTTCATTAATGAAGAGCGCTGCTTTTTTAACATAGTTCTTAATCTTCATTGGAAATCTCTGGAATTATTGCCCCTGGTTCCCCGAATTCGATCTCTACCTCGCGAATCACATCAAAAATCTTGTTTATCGTATCAACACTCAAATCCTTTACAACGATCTTAACATTTACATCGTTTTCTATTTTTCAACGGCAAAAATTGTTTCTTTCATTCTTTCAAAGAGTTTATCAGCTAAAGAGAAAATCATTTTTTCGATGAGACTTGACTTTCTTAGAAATACAAGTGTGCTGTGTGTTTTCTTCATTAATTTCATATAAACCCCGAAACAGTAAGATGGTGATAACTTTTTATTGTAGTATCCTGGGATTTACTTTCAACGGTTGATCATTAATATTGGTTACTGGTGCTTATTGAATACATTGTGATTGAATAAGTAAGTTATTTTTATTTCAAATTTCTTCTCTCTAAAATAATAGACTTATCGGGGGAGCATAGGTGGTTATGGGCTCTATTATCTCTACGAATCGATTTATTAATGTTCAAAGAAAATTGCTATCAGAATATTTCGTTGGAAGAAAAGATGAATTAAATACTCTTAGTTCGCTTTTTGATGAGTTTCTGCTTGGAGAGAGTAATCCCATTGTTATCATTACGGGAGAAAAGGGCGTAGGAAAAACTTGGCTTGCTGCTAAGTTTATTAATACACGTGTTATTCCCTCAGGAATTCCATTTATCTGTGTTGATGCAAGAAGTTTTAACTCTGTTTCTTCCATTTTGATTTGGATAGCTGATTTACTTAAGCAGAAATATAAAATTCAAACTACACGTTTCGATGCTGCACTTTCTAGACTAAATAGTTTCTTATCGAGCATGTATTCCCTTAACTCTTTCATTGAGCATTCTAAGCAAATTTCTTCGATTGTAGATGAAATCCTTGCACTTATAGTTCCTGCTGATTTTATGAATAATGTTCTCTCGGTTCTAGTAAAATATGAGTTTGATTCATTACAAAAGGACTTAAGAAATATTCCGACAATCATTGACATGCTTCTTGCTATCGCACTTACTATAGACATTAGTTCTGCATTAAGCTTGTTGGGAACCAAGTTATTTCTATTCATCGATTCTGCTGATAAAATTATTAAAGAAAACCCAGGATTGGAACTCTTCTTCTCACTACTTAATCACTGCATGATTGTGATGTGCTGCATAAATGCACCTCAATGGATTAATGATAATTTAAATCAGAAATCAACGATTATTGAATTACGTAGATTTAACAAGAAGGAAATTGAAGAATTAGCTAAAAAATATTCTTTGCCAACACATGTTGAATTTATTAGTAAAATGAGTGGAAATCTCCCAATAACTGCTGCTTTTATTATGAATTATTTTGATGAAATTTCTTCTGAAGACTTGAGCAAATCGAATTTATTAGAATCACTCGTAAGAAAAATTGTCGAAAAAAGTGAAATAGAATTACAAAAGATTTTGAACATGCTAACTTCTTCTATTTGGATAAATGAGGACATTCTGTTAATAGCGAATGTAAATCCCAGACTAATTGAGGATATCGTAACTATGCCATATGTAACAATCCGCGTTGATAATTCTATTCCGATAACACTTCATGATTCATTTAGCAAAATAATAAGGAAATACTTGCGTTCTGTTTTTAACCATAGCGTGTTAGATGTTCTTAAAGAATTATCTACAAGAGCTAATTTGATGATTGCTTGTGAATATTTCAATCAAGCGTTTAGATTCTCTCCTGCAACTGTTGCTTCTGATTTCGAAAAATTAACTGATGATATCATAGCCGAAGGGAGATTTATCGAGGGCAAAGAAATATTATCTTATGTTCCACTTGAACCATACAACTTCTTCTCGATCGAAAATTGGATTAATACTGTACTGAAAGTTGCCAGATTCTACGAATTTTTACTTATGTTCAATCATGCTGAACAAGTTCTAAAGAAAGCGATGGAATTTACAGAATTTTCAAATATTCCACAAAATCTTCAAATAAAAGTGATGCGTAGACTTGCACGAATTCTGGCCAAACAAGGTAAACTTGATTCTGCTGAAGAATTTCTGCGAAATGTTTTTAATCTGGTACCAGGTTCAATTGATTCTCTTAAGGAATTAATTAGAGCCAAAGAGTTGTATCTCTTCATAAACGTACTACAAGAGGATGCTGAAGAAATTAAGAAAATTGCGGAATCAATTATAGAATATGTGAATATTGCATTTGATAAATTTGAAGATGAAAAAGAGAAAACTGTGGAATTATTGGACCTCCTTGGAAGAACTTTAGTTCGTATTAGCAAGGAACTAGTAAAGAAAGAAAAAGCGCCAATTGCATATTCTCTCCTAAAAAAGGCTAAGAATGTATTTGATACAATTGAGACAAGAGATAATAGATTCTTAATGGTGCTTGGAGAGATTTATAGGAATTTAGGAGAACTCTTACTGATTATGGGCAGACCTCGTGAAGGATCAAATCTGTTTACATCAGCCATAAAATACTATGAAAGATATTTATCTTATTTCTCAGATGATGAGTCAGCAATATTAGAATTACTTAAGGCTTATTTCAACTTGGGAGAAGCTTATTCTAAGCTAATGCTTTATTCAAAGGCACTTGAAACTTTAAAGAAAACGCAAGAAATTCTCCAGAAATATGAAGATAAAATCCATGATGAAGCATTCAAGGTAAAAATCCTTGGAGACATCTACAGAATAAGCGGAGAAATGATGCTTAAAATGATGAATTTAGACGGCGCTTTACAATCGCTCAAACGGAGCGTTGATTATTATAAGAAGATCTTAAGAGAAAGAGAAGATGCCAGCGTGGTTAGCAATATTGCTAATGCGTTAAGAGAGATGAGTCATATTTTTGCGCGGAAATTTGATTATGATAATGCAATAAGATGCTTAAACACTGCTCTTGATATGCTCGAAAAATATTACAGCAAACGATATGAACACTGTATTAGAAATGAAATTGCTACACTTCTTAGGACTTTTGCTGAAGTGAACATGAAAATGGCAAACTATAGTGATGCTCTTAAGAAGATAGAAGAAGCTGTAAGTATTTACAAAGAACGATTAAAAATACGTCCAAGAGATATATATGCTTTAGGTGGATTGGCAGATTCATACCGATTAGTGAGTCAAATATACTTGCGAATAGGGCGTTTTGATCTCTCACTTCAATACTTAAAGAAAGCTATAGAAAAATACCAGGAGAAACTAAAAATTAAGCCAGACATTTATGCGCAGGTTGGTTTAGCTACGTCTCTTCGCAGACTAGGAAATATGTACTTGAAGCTTAAGCAATTCGAAAAAGCCTTGAAGTCGTTTAATGAAGCAATTAGAATATACCAAGAAATTATTGATAAAGTCGGTGACGAAGATGTATATGTTCTCGATGGTATCGCGACCGCATATCGAGGATTAGCTGATGTATATGTTCAATTAAATGATTTTGAGCATGCTTACCAAACATTGTTAAAATCGGTGAACATCTTTAAGAAAGCATTAGAAAAAATCAAGGATAAAGAAGATCTATGCATAAAAAGTGGATACGCTGACGCACTTAGACACTTAGGCGGTGTGTTATCCGATATGGAAAAGTTCGAGGAAGCAATTAATGTTTACATGGAAGCAATTAAGGTATATCATGAATTAATTAGAAAAGGAATTTCTGA
>JAHKLH010000130.1 GCA_029856635.1 Candidatus Njordarchaeota archaeon | reverse complement strand
TGTATTCCTATTCCCCAGAACTTATTGATTTTCTTTGGAATGATAATATCAAATGGTCCCCAACTTTTGTATGCAACAAGTACTTCTCGAAATCCCTCCTTGTAAGCGAGATGACGTGCAACTAGATATTCAGAGGTGTATGAAGGTAGAAAACGTTCCTCTGCCCATTGAACACGGAGAACATAATTCTTGAAGTTTTCATCATAATAGAATAGCTTAGTATTTTCTCGGTAGATAATTCCTGTTTGCTCCAAAATCATGGCAGTTTTTAGTTCGTCTTTTTTAAGAGATAAAGTGGTTGCTCCTTGAGCTATCTTCTTTAAAACTTCGAGTGCATTTGATTTCATTGAAATTAATTCAATTAGATGGGAATCATAATAACTTACCATTGTTGCTTCAACTATCTTGCGTACGGTTTCAATTGCCTCTTCATCGCATCTTCTTAAGTTAACTAAATGATAACCAAATAATTGCATGTAGTATGGATGATCGTTGACTGAATACGCAATATATTCAATTTTTTCATCATCAATTTTAAAATCTGATAATGCAAATAATGTTGAAAGCATCTTTATGGAGTCTTCTCGAGGAAAACGCGTTAGGTGAAAAATTGTGAATCTTCCGCGCCATGGTTTTAATGCTTCGTGAAGTTTTCCTATAATCGATCCAGATACAACTAAACCAAGTCTAAATTCTTCTGTTATTCCTTTGAGGAATTCAAATGCTTGATTTTTTTCCTTTAATCTGAGAAAGCCCTCTTTTATTAGCATTTCACCAATGCATTGAAATTCGTCTAAGAAGAGGATTAACCATTTGTCATGTTTTTCTAGGAATTTATTAAGCACATAAAAGAAATTTACTGGCTCGATTTTTCCCTTCAATATGTCTATGTATATTTCCCTTAATTTGTGTTCAAGTTGATGAAATTTCATGCCTAGTTCATTAAGCAGATATGCAATTGGTTTCTCAATCAGGTTTAATCTCATGAGTATTGGAATAGCTTTTGGAGATCTTATGCTTGAGAGTAATTTAATAAGGAGTGATGTTTTACCGAATTTGAAAGGTGCTATTATTGCGATTAACATATCAAAGCACTCATTTTCAAGAAGTCTTTCAAAAAATTCTGTTTCACGTCGTCTATTGAAAAACTTGTCAACGGGCACTGGTCCTTTTATCACAAAGGCATTCTTCAACAAAAACACACTTAAAATCCAAAAGACAAAGTTATGATTGGGTTTTAAATCTTAAGAAATCCCAATTTTCACACTAGCACAAGATTACCATGCAGACTATCAATTATTTCTTATTTTTTATTGATTATATTACTAAACAAGTAGATAAAAAAGTTTACTGAGTAAGAAAAACTAGAAAATGTAGATAAGGAATTTGTCAAATTTCATTATTATTCTTCCACTCATTTTCTCATAAAATTTCACAGCCTCAAGGTCTGGAAATGTTACAACATGTGGCTTTTTTCCTAATTCTTTTAGCCTATCAATAGCCATCCTGAATAATGTTGTTCTGATTCCTTTTCCTCTGTGTTTTGGATGAACAGCGAATAATTCGATGAATCCAACATCTTTTCGTTTAGTTAATTCTTCTGGAATCCAAGGTATTGTTTTTCCTTCCAAATCGTAGTTCAATCCTACTACTCCAACTAATTCATCATCAATAAAAGCTAAGTAGACTTCATCAAGCTCTTGTGTTAGTCTCCACTTCAAAAAAGATCCATATTTTCTCGAAAATTCTTCAAAGAAGTTTGGAGCATTTGGATCTGGTTTTTCCCATGGGGGGAGCCATTCCATAGCAGGATACTTTCCAGCGGTTGAAACATAAATTTCTGCCATGAAACGCAAAAGCCTATCATACAACTTTCCTCTTTCACTCGGAGTTGAATACTTTTTTACAATCATTCTGTTCACGCTGTGTTAAAATCATAATTATCAATGTTAACAAGAAATTTTAAAATTAAGTTCTTGTCATTTGTTTAATCCATAGTTTTGATATCTTTAATCTAATCTTGACTCCTCAGCACTTTAATTACGTCAATGATCAAAAATTCTTCTAATTTTGTTTTTAGTGTTTAAAATGAGTAAAGATAAAATAGCTACGGGAATATCATTAATTCTCTCTGCTCCGATATATGCCTTCTTCCTGCTCGTGATAATAATATGCAATGAACAATCTGCTTTTGTTAATAGAATTATTGATTTGATCGTTGGAACCTTATTCTTATCAGTCTTTCCAATTCTTCCAATTTTATACTCTGCGTATAAAGGCCAAACAGATATCTTCGTGCAAGAACAAGAAAAAAGACCAAGATTCTTCACGGCCGCGATTGTATGTTATTTAATAGGATTCATCATTTTCCGCACATTGAAAAATCAAATCCTAGCCGCATTCTTACTCTGCTACGCTACAGTAACTGCTGCAATAATGATGACAACGATGATCACAAAAGTAAGTGTACACACCGCAGGAGTTGCTGGACCAACAACATTCATGGTCATGATATTTGGTGTTCAATACTGCTTGCTTTATCTTCTACTATTACCAGTAGGATGGGCGCGAAGATACCTCAAGGCTCACAATATTTCTCAGCTAATTTTAGGAATAATGGTTTCTGTAATAGTAACTTATTTCACAATAGTTTTTTCACAATTTTTGGGATTACTATAGAAAAATTATAAAATTATCTTATATGTTAATGTACAATTAGAAATTATTAATTTTAAGTTTAATTTGCCCCTCAAGCGAAGTCTTAATTCCTTTGAATAGTTACTGATATTGCTTTGGGTCGCTGGTACTCTGGTACGAGTATTGTACTCTTTTTAAATCACTTGGAGACTACAGGAGAAGTGGTAGAGTGTGGTTATGTTATCTAGCCATGCGTGATTAAATGCTAACTCCTCGAATGAATGCCACGAAAAAACTCGGGACAAGCTAATACAGTAATGACGGAAATTCGTACTATACTACCAGCGACCTATCACTTTAGAAAACGTTATTTTACATCATTATTTTATTTTTCTAAATTAACTCAAATTTTTGGTAAATTAAGATTTCGCAAGTAAAATAAATTTTGATTAAATTGATTATCAAATAGAACAAAGTATCAAGAATTTATCTGGGATGAAGTAATAATAAGACGTATTTGATGTTTAATAATTTTACAAACTGTTTTAAAAATAGTTTCTTAAGTTAACTAATAATACTCCAAAGGAAATTCTCTATAATTAATTTTTTGAGTTTTGTTAATAACTAGATAGTTAAACTTTAAAAAATTATTAACCTTATTTCTAAAGTATTATTTTTTACTCCAGTTAACCACGCCGTGGTGGTGGTAATGAAAAAAGGCGTGGCAATGATTTTTTTATTTTTTATAATCTTTGCATTCGTATTCATGCATTCAATGACCAAAAATCCGAATACTTTAACTAAAATTAAGCTAAGAACTCATCAAGAATCTGCATTGCTAGGAAAGGCATTAATAGATGCAGAACTAGAAAAAACTGCATTAGGGTCTGAAAAATTTAGACATTTGACTCCAGATATGATAGATTATTCTAACTTAATGCATTTTGGAGAACATAAACATAATAAAATTAGCTTAGATATTGAGGATAAAAGATCTAGTTTCATATGGCATGTAAAGGTTCGAGTGAAAGGAATAACGGGGACGCCACCACCTCGGAGTGGAGATTGGATAATAAATGATACTACAATCGTGGAGGATTCCGTATTAATAATAAACGGAAGCATAATAGTTAATGAAACTGGAGTATTAATCTTGAAGAATGCTTCAATATACATGAACTTGACTTATGATGGGGAACATTGGATAGACATTTATGGAAACTTGACAATGCTTAACAGCACAATTACAGCGTACAACACAGCAAATAACTATTACATGAGAGCTTTCAATGGGTCAAAGTTAAGAATAGAAAATAGTAAAACAAGTTATGCCGGATATGAATCTGGAGTACACGGAAACCACAGCGGTATCTGGATAAACACTGAGGGGGCTATAATTGAAGGAACAGAAATACACTACAATTATCATGGCTTATACTTGTACCTGGTAAACAGCTGTTTGATATACAACTGTACAATCGAAGGAAACCATGATGGAATCTACATCGTAAAGTCGCGTGATGTCTGTATCTGTAACAACAGCGTGAAGAATAACATATACTGGGCTATCTCCATTGTACGATCTAATGAAACTCAAATTTACAACAATACTTTATCAGATAATAACAAAGGTGGAGTTTCCCTTAAGTACTCGGCTGATAATTATATCTACAATAATGCTATATATGACAGCGTGTTAGAAGGAATATACCTCTATTACTCAAATAGAAACTACATTTATGAGAACATCATTGATGAATACGGAGATTATGGAATCTACCTAAGTTATTCTAACGAAAACGACATCCACGACAATGTGATAAGAAATGGAGGGTGTGGAATCTATACAAGCTACTCCAGCGGTAACCATATCTACAACAACACTGTTCTGAACAGCAGCTATTATGGCGTCTATCTGCACTACGCCTATGCAAACATTCTTCTGCAGAACAATCTCACAAGTGACTGTCTCTATGTTTACAACTCATACAATAATACGGTAAGTGGAAATATAGTCAACGGTAAACCTCTTATCTACATGGAGAAAAAGAAGAACGTAAGAATAAACATAGATGCTGGGCAAATAGTCTTAGTGAACTGCACTGGTGTGATTATAACTGAGCAGAACATAACCAATGCGTATGCTGGGATAGAACTCTGGGGAACAAATGGAGCAGTGATTTATGGCAATGTGATAGCGCAAACGGATTACCCCGTCATCCTTCTATATTCAGACATGAACAGCATCTACGATAATACATTCGAGGATTACAGTATTACTATCAAACTGGTTTCGTCTAACAAGAACAACATATACGGGAATTCCATTAGTAACGGTTATTGCGGGATCTATGTGGATAACTCCGTAGGGAACAACATACACGACAACACAGTACAAGGGAATACTTATGGAATATATTTTGAGGACACCAACG
>JAHKLH010000013.1 GCA_029856635.1 Candidatus Njordarchaeota archaeon | reverse complement strand
TCATGAGTTTCAAGAAGAGTGTTAAGAAAAAATTAAGGAAACTTAAAAAAGCGCTGAAAAAAGCGCTATATGTTATTGCCTATGCAATAGTATTTTTCATTGTAATGCTAGTGCATTGGATTGAAAAATCAAGCAAGGAATAGTTCTTATTTTTTAATTCAATTATGCTTACTTTAAGGAAATAATGAATAATTCAATTTTTTGGATAACATTTTGAGAATTTTCACAAAAACTAATTTATTTTGTTTCTCAGTATTTTCTTAAGGTGGATTTTGATGTTTCAAGCATCAAGACTAGAAATAATAATGAATCCAGAGATAATAAGAGGAAAATGGATTATAACTGGATTTCATGGTCTAGGATATATAGGATACTTAACATCTCGATTTCTTGTTGAGACCGCGCTGGATGAAGGTAATGGAAAAAGAGTTGGCTTTGCATTATCTAGATTTATGCCACCATTTTGCGAAGTAAGTAATGGAGTGTGCAAGCTACCATATGAATTTTACGAAATTGGTAATGCCGTAGTCTTATTCATTAGAATGCAAACAATTTTAGAGGAGCAGTACTTGATGGCTGACGCAATTACTGAACTTGCTAAGCAAAATGATGCGAAGGGATTTGTTTTATTAGGTGGAATTGATATTGGAGCGTTTCATGAAGAGGAGCCGTCTATTGTTTATGTTCACAATAAGCCTTTTGAATCAGTTTTACAAGATTTCAAATTAAATATTAAAAAGGCACCAAATGGAATAGTAGTCTCTGGTGGCATAGCGCTTTTCCTTGCATATGCAGAATATAGGAATATACCAGCTATAGCACTTTTTGCACCAACGAAAAGAGGAATTCAAGACTTTAAAGGTGCCGCAGAACTGGCAATAACTGTCACCAATCTGTTAAATCTTCCAATAAATCCGGACAGGATACGAGAGAAAATGAGAAAAAGACTTGCAGAAGCAGAAGTCGAAGCCAAAATTCGCAGAAAGATTGAGCAATTAGCACAGCGTGAAAGAGAAAACGTAGAAGATGTTTCTCAATTATTCACATAAAAAGACTAAGGAACGAGCAAAAATACAACAATTCCAAAGGCAAAGGTAACTAACACTGGAATCATCATTCTCTTTATGACACTAGGTGAATTTACATGAAAATATTCAGCAGTCACAATTACACATGGGTGAACTGGTGACATCACATAACCTAGGAATGAAAAAACGAAGCTCATTGCAACGATTTTTGGGATTATAAACTTAAATTGAGCTAGATATAATGAAATTCCTACTAACGCTGGAAATTGCATTCTTCCAAGAAGGAAACCAAGGATAAAGGGAATCACAATAACGCTTAAAATAAAACCAATATTTGCAAGAGATAAAGATTTCTCTAGACTTTGCATGGCTATTTCCATATACAACCACATCAGCAATGTTAAAACAAAAAAGAAATGAGGCTTTATTTTCAGTGCATTTATCAGTAGCTCCTTTTTATATCCAAAAATTAGTAATGCGAGAATTAAACCAAAAAGTACGCTGAAGACCAACGCAGTAGTTTTTGATAATACTTGTTGTAATATTGCATAGATGAATACGGGTAAAATTATTGGAATCAAATTGAAAAGCAATATTGAATAAGATATTCGTGTTTTTCGCGTTTTAACTTTTATCTTATGCAAGTAGTAAAAATAACCTACGCTTACAGATATTGGAAACATAGGAATAATGTATGCTAAAATATCAAATAGGTTTAAATTAGTGAAAATTGCAAGGAAAAGTAAAGTAGTCTGGAGCGGATATACTAGAAAAACTACATGACGAAAATAAACATTAATTGCACTTTTTACATCTGGAGATACATCAGGTAAAGCTTTATCTACAATAGGCGCACTTAAAATAGCTCCACCCGGCATAGGCAATGTACCAAATAAAGCAGGAATGAAACTAACGGAGATTTTTGGTCTATTACCTAGGCTTCTAACAATAGCTTTAGCAGCGCCCGATTCCGATAATAGACCTCCAATATACGCTATTATCCCCGTTGCAGAAGAAAAAAGAAGAACATCAAGTGAAGTAAGAGTATTTATTATTATCACAAAAGTTTTATTAATACCTAATGTGAATATCCCAAGAACTAGTGATGAAATAATTAGAGCTAACAGAATATTCTTACGTGCTATTACAATCAAAATACCTATTGAGACAATAAACCATAAGTATGCATGAGATAAAGGTATATTGTTCGTAGCAATAAACAAACAATTCATTCAAATTCCCCCAAATATTGTAATCAAGCATTGTTATTGACTATATTTATATTCATTTTTGGAAAAATCGGACGAGTTTCATGAAGTACTTTGTTGGAGTCGATATTGGTGCGACTTGGATACGGATTGCCGTAGCAACTGAACATGGGAAAATAATAGATCGCATAAAAGGAAGAACACCACAGAGGGGAAATCCAAGCATATTATCAAGCGTTATTATTAACTTGATTAGAAAAATGCTAATTCGGAATAATATCAGAAGAGTAGAAAGTATAGGCATTGGATCCATAGGTCCTCTTGATTTAACAAAAGGCGTAATTACGAATCCTCCAAATATATCTATGGAAAACATTCCAATATCAAAACCACTTTATGAGGAATTCAATGTACCCGTTTACCTAGTTAATGATTGCACAGCGGGTGTTTTAGGAGAGAAAATTTTTGGAGCGGGGAAAAACATTGATAATTTGTTTTATTTAACGTTAAGTAGTGGAATTGGGGGTGGAGCAATAGTAGATGGAAAACTATTATTTGGAAAAGATGGAAATGCGCCAGAAATAGGCCACATTGTAGTTGATTTAAAAGGAAAATTAAAATGTGGATGCGGTGGATATGGGCATTGGGAAGCATACGCTGGAGGTAAAAATATTCCCAAATATGCCAAGTTGCTCATTAAGGAAAAATTTGGAATTTGTATATTCAAAAAAAGCAAACTATATAATATGGTCAAAGGAGATACTGATAAAATTACAACAGAAATGATTTTTTCAGCAGCAAAAGAAAACGATGAATTAGCCAAATTAATTGTTGATGAACTTGGTAGAATAAATACCATCGGAGTTGCTACAATAATAAATGTTTTTGATCCCGAACTAATCACAATTGGAGGAGCTATTGCACTAAATAATCCTGAGTTAATATTAAAACCAATTCTGGAAAACATTAGAAAGTATGTAATAAACCGAATACCAAAAATAGAGATAACACCTCTAGGGGATGATATTGTATTGTATGGTGCTCTTGCTATAGCAATGAATCCTCACTATATTCCAAGTAAATTTAGAAGATTTGAGTAGTATTAAACACGTTGTGTGAATTCTTTTACAAATGTTTATTGCTATTAAGTTAATATCTAGTCTGATTTTAGTGTCTTCATTATATATGAAAATACGTTATCCGATAGGTACATTACTAATTTTAACTTATTTAAGTACTTAATTGTTACATCTTTAGTAATTAAACCATGTTTAAAAGCTAAAATAATTATTCCAACGCTACCTTTTACTTGTACTCCAAATTTTCTAGCTAATCGTCTAGCTTCATCATCATCGCAAAGAAAAATGTAGTTTAATTGTTTAGCAAGCAATAATGCAATGATTTCTGCTTTTTTAATCCTAAATTTTCCAGGAAATCTTAATTTTTTAGTCGTATATTTGATTACTTTTATTTTTCCCTCAGATATTGCTCTTTCAATAATTTTTGCATCATCATAACCCAATGCTAATCCAATATCAACAACTTCTCTTTTAACTTCAACAGGAATAACTACTTCATTGAACAAATTCCAAAGTAACCATAATGCACTTATTTTAGCGAGATGTATTAGTGCCCAGAATTACTTACCGCCTTCAATTTCTTTCAACTCCATAGATATTTCCTCCATCGATAATGGATAGTGAATACCATGCTCTTTCATTATATCCTCCATTTCTCTAAATGAGATACCTAGTATTTCCGCTGCCTTCCATACAGTAATTCTTTTCTTTCTTAGCAGATCCAAGATAATTTTAAGTTTCAAACCTTTCATGCCTTCATTTATAACAAAATTAATTACCTCTTCAACATCTAATCCAAGCTCTTCCGCAAGATTTTTAATTTTTTCAAATTGCTCCTTCGTCAATTTAATACTAGTAATTACCATCAAGTTACCCCTACTCATCAAATATAGTATAACGCTTTTTATTAAGAATATGTTTGCTTTTGCTAATTTTATGTATAGAACTCAATGATAATTAATATCTTTGAAGACACTACATGTCAATTTTTCGTAATTCAATTAATTTAAAATCGCCGCGATCATATAACACTATGATTCCACGACAGATTCTACCAACATAATCAAGCGGCGAGAAAATGGATAGAAGTTTTTTCTCAAAGAACCAAGCATACCCCTCTGGTAAGTAAGTATGGGCTCTTATCATGTACTCTGCACGATTTTCATTCATAAATTTGATGAATGCTTTTTTTCCATAGAACCAAACACCAGGGCCTCTTATGAAATTAGGTTCAAAAAACTCCACATCCTCGGAGGGATCGTTCCAAAGTATTTCAAATAGCACTGCAACTGGGGGATTTTTCCAACCCTTAGTATATTCATTGAGATCCATAATATTCTTGAGATCTCTCGCAATACCTCCATGTAAACAGATTAAACGTCCTTTGTCCACTACTGCTGCTAATGACAAATACGAGAAAACGTTGTTGAATTCTGAAAAAAGTGCTGCACCCTCTTCAAACCATTTTGTAATTAGCTCCTCATAAAATCCATAATTATAATTAGTTTCTTCTGTTTCATGATTACCACGCAACAAAATTATTCTCTCTGGATCATCGCTTTTAAGCTCAATCAAATTACAAAATATTTCTGTGCCATGAGGTCCCCTATCGACATAATCACCAAGGAAAATGAAAACATCATCAGTTTTATCTATAAGTTTCTTTATTTTCGAAAATGCAACATAATCGCCATGGAGATCTCCAACGATGTATGCTCTATTTACTTCTTTTAAGTCTAATACCATCGGCTCTGGCATTAATAGGCGCAATGCTTTTTTCAAAATTGATTTAACATCATCTAAAGAGTATTGCTTCATTTAAATTCCCAGCAAATTAGTCTATAATATTAATATAGTGGTTAATGCATTATCATCTTTGATTTAAATAAGACGACGTGAAGATGGTGGAGGAGGCAATTGGTGGAGTAAAGGTTTTCTTTACTATTCCAAATTTGATTACACTACTAAATTTGATTCTCGGCTTTATTGCAATTCTCGTAGTAAAAGTAAGTTCTCTCTTATGTATGGAGATAATCATTCTAGCTATGATAGTTGATGCTCTAGACGGATTTGTTGCGAGAATCATAAAACAAGCATCAGAAATCGGCCGTGAACTTGATTCTCTCGCTGATATTGTTTCCTTTGGTGTTGCCCCAGCAATTCTCGTTTTATCTGTTGCAGGCGAAACCACTTTATCAATTGTTTTAGCAATAATTTATACATGTTGTGGTGCTCTAAGATTAGCAAGGTTCAATGTATATGGTGCTAAAACCAAAGAATTTTTCGAGGGTTTACCAATTCCAGCAGCAGCCTTCTTTGTTTCAACAACTGTTGTGGCTTTTGGATTTCCAATATCATATATAGCATTAGCTATTGCTGCTCCAGCAATGATAAGTCCAATTCTATATCCAACAGCAAAAACCAAAAGAGGATTAAAGTGCGTTTTAATTATAGTAATTATAGCAGTAGTAGTGTATATGGCATTAATCATAACTAATTTGATAAAATTATCATATGAGACCTTAGCAATAAGTGGATTTGCTTCATTATTAGCCATATTCGGATGGTGTTATGGAATACTTGGGCCAATTGTGATGCACATTATGAAACGCCTATGATAAATCAGAATGTCTCCATTTTTATTTTTCTCCTTACGAATTTCACTTTGTATTTTTTCCATGAATTCACGTGCTGCCTTTTCTGAATATTTTGCTCTTTCCTGGTCTAAAACTTCCGCAGTTTGCCTAACTTCTCGAGCCCACCTTATCACTTTTGATTTTTTATCTCGTGACCACCAAGGAGCAAAAACTATTCGGGATAAACCGAGATATGTTCCAAGCAATATTGTAAGACCGAGTGAAGAAAACCCAGCAAAAATGAAAATCCAACCTATAAAGAGTACTGTCTGATTTGAACTATACAAATAAACAAGCGGAAATCCGATTAATAAGAATATTAGTGGCAATATCATAAGTATAATCATTATATTTCTTTCTCTCTCCCACAAATAATCTAACTTTCGCTTTATTTTCATCAGAATCTGCTTAAAATGTGACAATAAAATCCCCAAAAAATAAGTAATATATTCATCACTTGTTTGTTAGGAATATCTTAATAATGGGGATACAATGATAGAAAAGGTTGCAGAGGTTATCCTAAAATCTAGGCATTTAATCGCGTTAACAGGAGCAGGTATTTCTGCTGAAAGTGGAATTCCTACGTTTAGAGGACCTAAAGGATTATGGAAAAGGTATAGACCAGAGGATCTAGCTACACCCGAAGCTTTCGCAAGAAATCCTAAACTTGTTTGGGAATGGTATGCATGGAGAATAAATTTGGTTCTTAATGCTAAACCAAACCCAGCGCATTATGCACTTGCGGAGCTAGAAAAAATGAATCTACTGAAAATGTTAATAACACAAAATGTTGATGACTTGCATGAACGTGCGGGATCGAAGAAGATTGTTCACTTACATGGAGAAATTCTTAAAGTGGTCTGCACAAGATGCGAATACGAGGCAAGATTAAATGCTCCTCCTAAAGAGATCCCTCCAAAATGCCCTGTGTGTCAAGCATTGTTAAGACCTGGTGTTGTCTGGTTTGGAGAACCTATTCCGCCGGCGGCATTATCTCTGGCATTCTCAGAAGCCGAGATGGCAGATGTGATACTCGTTGTTGGTACATCAGGTGTTGTTATGCCAGCAGGTCAAATTCCTTATATTGTGAAATCGCACGGGGATATTGTCATTGAAATTAACATACAAGAGTCTGCAATTACGCCTATTGCTGATTTTTTCATTAAGGGGCGTGCTGGAGAGATTCTTCCAAGAATTGTTGATGAGATTAAGCGAAAAATAGGATGCTTTTGATGCTAATAAATGAAGTAATTTTTGTCCTTATTTTACAGTAATGAAATAGTTTTGTGAGTAATGTTGTATGGAAAATGTGGTGTTAAATGTAATTTTGAGCAGGCTAATGCTGAGCATAATAGAGAGGATTCCTATTACGAATCCTAACACTAATTGACCAATTGTGTGTATTCCTAATCTTAATCTGCTCCATCCAATTATTGGAGTTATGAGTAGTAGAAGTATGAAAAAAATATTTGTATAAAGGGATAGGAGTATTACTGGGATCACGAAGCCACTTATATGTACGCTTGGCTTGGATTTGATGCTTCCTACCAAGAGGAGAATTGAATTAATGAAATATGTTAAGTGATAAACCATGAGAAATTCGTAAGCTTTTGGAGAAAGCAAATAGAAATAAATTACTCCAAGTGCGTAACTAGCAATTCCAACTATTATAAAAGGTATTCGTTTGTTACTTGGGAGTTTACTTGGGGACTTTCGCGTAATTACCCAATATAGAAGAACGGGAGTCCATGGGATAACAAAAAGAAACATTATGACTCCGACTATTATGCTCATTGTTGCAACTGATGAATTTAGTGTGAAGTAGATGACTAATACATAAGCGTTAACAAATGGTGGATTAAAGATAGCTGAGATTATTTTGGGAAGTTTTTGTTTCAAAATTACTCCACCCTAAGTGTTAAATAAAAAATAAATTATATCAATTGCAATTTATGCGCTAATTAGAATTGAGTAAAGAGTAAACATCGTAGCCAATGGAATTAGAATATTATCAGCATCTGCTGGAGAGAGTGCTTCTATGATTATTACTACTATGCATGCAATTAGAATTGACAATATTAGCGATTCTAATGTTCTAGGCATTCCAACTGGTTGCACGATAAGTACGAGAATCAAGGAACCTATTAGACCAAACAGAAACATTCCTATGAATCCTTCAATAGTTTTTTCTCGTCCAAGCAATTTGTACTTTCGTTTTCCAAAATGCTTACCAATGACTGGTGCTAGACCATCGCTCCAGCCTAAAATCTCCATCGTTACAACTGCGGGATATTGCATAAAGAAAAATATTCCAAGGATTTCCATAACTATTGTAAAGAATAATGGTCCTCTAAGTAGCTCCTTGGGGTTGCCACTTCTAGTTATTGTTTTAACGGCGTAATCTTCTGGATCCGCTATCCTACATATTATGGTAATTTTTAGAAATTTGGTAAATTATATTTAATTGGAAGGTAATGAACATGACTGACATCGTCATAAAGCGAATAGACAAACTTGGGCGTATTACCATACCTGCCAAGTGGAGAAAGAATATGGGTGATGTGGTCATAATGATGCGCAAAAATAAGGAAATAAGAATAATTCCATTAGAGCATTTTAAGCTTAGTGATCTCTTTGATAGTATTGAATTTTCTGGAACTGCTGAAGATTGGACCGATGTAAAAAGAATGAAAAAGAGGATAATTGATGAAATTCTTAGATTCTAACGTCATTTTGTATGCATACTTAAAGCCAAAGCCAGGTTTAAAATTGCCTGAAAGAATCAAATGGAGAAAAAGTAAGAGTAAAGAACTAATTAAAAGAATAGAAAATGGTTTAGAAGAAATAATAATATCTACTGTGCATTTAGGGGAAATTCTAAATATAATCTCAAAGAAACTTGGAAAAAAGCAAGCTATTTTATTTTTGTCAAAGATTCTCGCGCTCAAGAATGTACATGTAGTTGAAGTATCCAGAGATACATATGAGGAAGCACTAAGTGTATCAATTAGTGAGAATCTAGAACCAAATGACGCTATTGCTATCGTAATAATGAGAAAATTAAAATGCAAAGAAATATACACATTTGATCACGACTTTCAAAAAATTGAAGATATTGTGACCCCATTACTTGAAGAAGAAAAACAACATTTTACAGAAAAGAATATATGATATTTTTGTCATAAATACTGAGCAAAAATTTACATAATCAATTTTAAACTTGAATTAGTAAGATTTTTAGATTAATGATTTAATTAACATCTATTTTTTCTAGTTAATTAAGTTGTTAATATTGTTAATTCCTTTATGCGTAATTTATATTTGCGGACCATGGGCTCAAATAATTTTATTGGAGGAGGATCTTTCCTATTTTCAACCAAAATCCAATGTTTAATAAATTCAAGACTCTCTTTTAGCATGTCTAATCTTATTTTATTTCGTACCATTAGCAAATTGGCGATATTGATTACTTTTTCTAGGTAGTTTTTTTCTACAAATATTTCATTTTTTAATGCAACGGGTAAACACATTTTCTCAGTTGATATGAAATCCATCACAATATATCCACTTTCGGGAGCAATTGAGCGTATTCCTGATTCCTTAAGGTCAAGTACTCGTGCGAGTTTGATAAAGAATGTAGCCCATTTTATTGATGCGACATTAAATGAAATGATAAAGGATTCAAATTTTAACCAAAGAATATTCATTGGCTGATAATTTACTATAACATCCCATACTTCGTTGAATTCCACAGTATCATGCCAAACACGAACTTTCTTGCTTATATGTTTAGCCCCATGTAATGGAGCATCAATAAGTATTATTCTCCCAGCACAAGAGGATGTAGTATATGCAAAAGGTAGGCTATTTATGAGCTCAAGATGCGGAATTATAGCAGAATCCACCTCTCCTTTTTCTAATGCTTTCTTAAGTTTTTCCATTACGGTTTTTTTCCGATGCAAGAAATTATGATACTGAAATACAAGTTCTTCCTTTATATGAGACACATTGCCCCCCAATGAAATTATTAATAAGTCACATTCAAATTATTTAGCAAAAATGCGTTAATAATTTCCAGCACTGGCTGAGAATATTAAGAACCAAGGAATGCATGTAAATAATTAGAAATCAAAACTGAGGATGAAACATTATGGGAGAGTTTATACCAGTGATTGAAAAAGGCGAAGTGAAGTCATTCATCAATATTGGCGGAGATTTTCTTCAATTAATTACGAACAATGTTGAAAAAATATTTATTTTTACATCATCCAAATGTATTGACATTTCTTCATACCTTACTGATTATCTCTTGCATAACACTAAGGTTAACGTAAATCACTTTCTAGCACCTACACCAACACTTTTCGGATACACTATCAAGGATCTAGATGAATTTGCTAGAATCTTCGCAAAGAAATTAGAAGATAAAATAAAGGATAAGAAAATTATTGTCGATTGGAGTGGTGGGAAGGATAGTAGTGCAAATCTAGTTTTCATGCAAAAACTTAATGATTATATTCCTTTTAAACTTCAAGCAGTATATGTTCATATTCCATTTTTAGAAAATGAGAGAAATCAAGATTTTGTTCAAAAGATGGCTTCCAAGCTTGGTGTGGATCTAGTAATTCTAGAACCAGAGAGAGAAATTTTCAGAAGTCTCCTCTTAAGTAAAGGAATGCCTATTAGAGGAAAGAGATGGTGTACTTATCAAAAAATAAGAGTGATAAGAAAATTTAGAAAAAGCCACAAAATTGATTTCGAAGTAGTTTCGGATAGAATATACGAAGCATACAAGAGATTAATAAGTCTTCACACATTTCTATTTGGACGACATTTCATTTCAGGAAGTCAGCTTAAACCAATGTTCTTTGCTACTATTTTAGATGTTGTAAAAATCTGTAGAGAGTATAATGTTATTCATCCTGACTATCTAAGAGGATTCACTAGATTATCTTGTGATTTGTGTCCTTACAGACCCCTTTACGAAATAAAAATGATATCCAACAGAGTTGAAGATCCCGGTTTTATTGAGAGTATATTAAGAATAATGTATAAGAAGAACTATCATTTTGTTTCGACATTTGATGAGTTTATTAATTATGCTCTTTGGAGATACCATCCTAAATTAGCATCTGAAATGATTAAAGCTTGGAGAAAACTTGAGAAAATGGAAGAATTACGTGCACTAGAGGTTACTGATGTTCTTAAGATGTTTGCAAGTATTTGGCGTGAAGATCTTCCAAAAGCACCGTATTTAATCTTAGATTATATACAAAAGCTCGTTAAAAATGCATTAAAGCAGAAGAGATATACAGTAATTTATCCTGAACTATTAGAAAGCAAGATCTGAATTCTTTCGCCTTCTTTTATTTTCTTTAGCTCTTCTATACTCTCAGTAATTCTGCCTATAACGTTAACTGGAGAATACGCTCGTATGTCTTCAGGAGATGGACTTATTGGAGTTAGACCTAAAAAGAGACAAATTGCAGGTCCCTCAGGCCAATAAGCAATTTCACCCAGCTTAACTTTTTCTCTGGCATTTTCTGGTGGAATTTTTAGATTGATCATGAAGTATATCTCATCTCCCCACTTTGTTGCACTTCCTTCAATAGGAAGTGCTTCAACGATCTTTCTTGCCGTATTTGGTGCTTCATCATCAAATATTTCTCCCAAAGGCTCTTATTCCACTTTCTGTTTTGATTATTATTTTCCACCTCATGATAGACTCCGGGCAAATCTATAAAAACTAAAAAAGTATGAATTCTTATGGTCAGTCATGAGAACTTTGATATGTGCAATACCTTCGACATATACGGGAGACGAAAAGAGAGCAGACTTGCGAACATACAAAATTGGTGTGCTTGCTCGTGTTTTTGCAACTTTTGGTGTGACTGATGTATGTGTTTACTACGATCCAGATCCGCATTTTGATTCGCACGGGCTTGGTAGGTTCATTGTAAAAGTTTTGAAGTATCTTAATACTCCTCCATACTTGCGTAAGGTTGCATTTCCTTTGGATAAGAGTCTAAGATACATTGGATTATGTGAACCGTTGAAAACACCACATCATTTAAAGAGGGAGCCTTGGCGTTATGTTTATGTTCTTGAGGATTTAGGGGACAAACTTCGGGTAAGTGATGGTAAGGATGAATTCATTGTCAAAAAGGGAAAGGGAGTACGAAGGGGAGAACGCATCTTAGTCATAGATGTTAAGAGGAAAATAACAGTAGATAAGCATGAACTTGATGTGTATTGGGGTTATGATGTTTTTTATTTCAATAGAACCTTGGACGTGTTATTAGAGCGTTTAAAAGAACGTGGTTTTCTTATAATCGGAACATCAAAGTATGGTGAGGATGTTCGCAAAGCAAGAATCTCAAAACGAGATAAAATCGCGATTATATTCGGTGGACCATTCAGAGGGATTCGCGAGATACTGAAGAAAAAATGGCACACGCACAAAAAGTATTTTGATTATTTTCTCAATTTTATACCTAGGCAGAATGTTGAAACAATTCGCATGAAGGAAGCTGTGCACTATGTTTTAGCAGTCTTAAGATACTTGAGCGTAATATAGTTCAAGGGAATAGTTCCTAAAGTATTTGTGAAAGAGTTGATTCTAAAAATGTTTGCGGATAAATTCTCTCACAGCGTTTATTACTTCTAATCTTGAAAAATGTTTAAACTCTTTTGGAAGATATTCGTATCTAAGAAGATTCCAGTCGCGTTCACTTATTAAATCTAGTACAAGAGAGATTTTTTCCAGAGACATTTTCAAAATTTTAGACAATCTTTGCCTAGGCTTTACTTTCTTTAAAATGGCTAAGTAAAAAATGTCCCACAAATCTTTTGCATGTGTTCTATCAATGAATGCTATTAATTTGTCTTCAAGAATTATCGAGAGAGGGTATGTTAGAGTTTCAGGTCCTTTTTCGTGCGAATATGGTAGGAGACAGAGATTTCGTTTGACATAATCTTCGGAGTGTTTGGCGTTTATATCTATTCTGCTCATTGCTTCTAACCCTGGTGCTGTGTAATGCACATTAAAGAAACACCAATGTTCAGTAATTATGGGCTCATCGATGGAGGTTATGAATATGCTTCCTATGGATTCTTCTTCTAATTTTGATAATATGTGTTTAAATTCATTTGCAATAGTATTGATGTCTTTTTGTTCTCCCAGATAATCGAAGTCAAGATCAACTGAAAATCGAGCTTCTGGAAAGTACACGCGGCGTACTGCAGTTCCTCCTTTGAAGATCAATTTTTTTAGTGCTTCATGCTTATTCAATAATAATAAGATTGCAATAGTTGCATAGTCTCTTATTATAATTTCCACAGGTACATCAAATTTCTGTGATAGTTTTCGGAAATCTGTGAGTGAGAGTGTGGGTAAGCTCATTTTAATCCTCTAATATTAACAATAATTCTCCAATTTTCATCTCTCAAGAATTCAACTTTATCCATAGTTGGATCAAGGTAAATGTACTTTGAGCTTACAAATTCACGTAATTCTTTGAGAATTTCTGTGCAAGTATCTATTCTTTCAAGCAGAAATCCTAGTCGCTGTATTAATGCTTTTTTTCTAATTCTCAGAGAATACTCTAGTAATTTTTGGCATGAGATTCTTGGTCTTAATGAAATGATTGCACTTATTACATCTCTAAATGGTACATATGTTCCAACAAAGAGAAGACAATCAAGCACAGTCTTTTCTCTGTCAGAAACATTGAACATGTATCCTCTAATTGGTCGCCTAATGAATCCGAAAAAGAATTTCTCATTTAGAAACACAAATCGTACTTCCCATCTTCTCACCTTAATTGTCCTCCCACAGAATGTTCTTTTTGGTGTTAAAACAAATATTGTTGTTAGAATTTTTTCAGTTGCTTTCCAATGAACGAGTGCTGATGATAAACCAACATAATAATGTTCTCCAGAGAAAAAAGAATCAATTATTGCCTCTATTGGCACATTAATTATCATATCTTCACTTAGCATGAAAAATCCTCTCCATAATTTAACAATGATTCCTGAATCTAACATCCTCCTAAGGAGTCTCCATGTTTGTACTGGTGATAGGTTATACATATTTCTGATGTCCTCACTAGAGAATATGAACTTTCCATTTGCTATTAAATCTCTGACTACTGTTGCTACATTTGGCATCATTGTTCTACCTTTATTCAATATAATATACCAATTTAGTTTATAATTCTGAACAAAAGTCTCAACGAAGTAATTAAGAGAAACAAGCTGAAATCAGCAAAAAGAGAAAAACAGATAGTAATTCATGTATATATTCTCATTCTTTTAGGTATTACTAATTTTTAGAAAAGTATTACTGGTGTGTTTATGCATATTCCAGACGGGTTTTTAGATCCAATATCGTGTGCGATAACGTATTTGATAATGGTAGTCTATGGGGTTTATGCATATCTAAAAACGAAAGGACAATGGACTACAGAGAATATCTCTCAAATTACTGTGCTTGCAAGTGCAATCTTTGCAACACAAATGCTTAATTGGCCAATTCCTGGAGGAACAAGTCTTCATTTCGTCGGTGGGGCACTAGCAGGAATATTAATGAACCCATATTTTGGATTTTTCATAATGTTTCTAGTATTATTCGTGCAATGTATTATCTTCCATGATGGTGGGATAACTACACTAGGTGCAAATGTTCTAAATATGGCAATAATTGATGTGCTTGTTGGATATGCATTATACAAACTTATGAGTAAATTAGGAAAAGAGAATAAAAATTATAAACTCATAGGAGCTTTCCTGGGTGGATGGATGGGAATAACTCTTGCAGGAATCGCAGCAGGAACCGAAATAGGCATATCCCCAAACTTTGCATATACCCTAAGTGTGACAGTTCCAGTAATGGCTATCTGGCATTTCATATTAGGAATCATTGAGGGAATCATAACCGCAGCCGTCTTGGCATACCTCCTCAGTAAAGCACCCCACATGGTTAAAGGATGAGGTGAGGGGATATGAAAATCAAGAGATATTGGATTTTAATAGGAATCTTACTGATAATTAGTCCGATTTTTGGAATAATTCTTGCTGATATGGTTGGCTATCATGAACCTCTTGATATTGCTGCAGAGAAACTAGGACTTCAAGACCTCACCGAGCAAATGAATTGGACACCGTTCCTTGATTATACAGTTCCAGGAATTCCAGATGAAATAGGATACATAATTGCTGGGTTAATTGGAATATTTGTAATCTTCCTAATTGGCTACATACTACAGTATCTAGCAGGAAAGAAGAAGTGAGCCTATCGGAAAAATTTTTACGAAAAGTTGCAGACGTATTGGAAGTTTTTTCGATAGATAGAATACCAAAAATAGACCCAGCAGTAATGATTTTTTGTGGTTTATTACTTACATTTTTTACTTCATTTAGTTACTCTTTCCTAGTTTATCTCTTGTATATTTCTTTCTCTTTTGTGTTCATGATAGTTCTTCGTGCAGATTACAGACGATTATTAGTGCTCACCATATCATGGTTTTTCTTTGTTTTTGCCATTTTTTTGCCAATAATATTTGAGAATCCTAACACGACTATTTTTCTTCCATTTGGAATAACATTAACTATCAACAAGGATAATCTAATGACTGCATTAAAATCGGCGTTAAGAACATCTACGGCTATTCTGACATTTGGAGTATTCTTAAGCTATTTGGGCTGGAGAAATATTGCAATTGGTCTCAAAAAACTACGAATGCCAAACAAATTAATTTTCATGTTTACATTCTTTCTTAAGTTTTTGCCTTATCACATAAGGCATCTAGCCCGATTATTATTTGCACGTGAATCAAGAATAATAGTACGAGGTTATAGACGATACTGGTTCGTACTATCCACAATTATTGCCGACTTATTAATAAACTCTACATACTTAGCACAGAGATTTGCACTTGGCTTGCAATCAAGATGCTTTAGCTTTGATATCGAAAAAACAAGCATTAAAATTACATATAAGGAAATATTATTTTTGTTTGTCGCTTTTTTGATGATTTCTCTTCATATGGCAATTGAATTTCTGATGGTAATTTGAATGAATGAGCCGCTATTAGAACTAATAAACGTTAGTTATGTTTACCCAGGAAAGATTCAAGCGCTAAATAGAGTTAATCTGAAAATATACAGAAACACAATTACAGCAATTATCGGACCGAACGGAAGTGGAAAAACTACTTTATTACTAATATGTTCTGGCCTGCTAAAGCCAACAGAAGGAAAAGTTCTTTATAAAGGACAAGACTTATTCGAACAGATTCCTTTGATTAGAAGAGAAATTGGAATAGTTTTCCAAGATCCGGACGACCAGATTTTTAATTTAACTGTTTTTGATGAAATAGCGTTTGGACTCAAGCAACTTAGATTACCAGAATCAGAAATTAGGAAGAAAGTTGAAGAAGTGACGAAGTTCTTAGAAATTTCTCATTTACTACAGCGATCTCCCTTCAATCTTAGCTATGGCGAGAAGAAAATAATCGTTTTGGCCGCAATTTTAGTTTTAAGTCCAAATATATTAATTTTAGATGAACCAACAGCAAATGTAGGTGGGCATTTCAAGAGGAAGATATTTGATATAATCTATTCCTATAAAAAACAAGGGAAAACCGTGATATTTGCGTCACATGATATCTTGTTTACCTTGAGGGTCGCAGACTATATTTATTTCCTAAATAATGGGAAAATTATAGCCAAAGGACCAAAAGATGAAGTAAAAAAGAAACCAGATCTTTTTGAAAAAGCGGGATTAGAATCACCTAATGAAATCCTTCGTATGTTTCATGAAATCTTCAAGTAAACTTTTGAGCAACGAGATAAAATATTAATTTTAGGATGATGAGCCTCGTTAATGCTGATTTGATGACGAGGGGCAGGGCTTACTGATATGCTCTCAGCTGCTCTTTTGTGTTTTAT
>JAHKLH010000129.1 GCA_029856635.1 Candidatus Njordarchaeota archaeon | reverse complement strand
GAATATACTACCTATTGGCCAGCATTATTGATGACAACGGAAAAATTAGATGCACTACATTCGTAAGATTCATGATAAGCAAGCCTATAGAAGTACCACAACCATGGGAGCAAATATATATTTCCGTTACATTAGCTGGGATACTAATTGCAATAATGTTTGTAATTCCCATAGTGTATCGGAAAGTATCACATTAATTTGGTTCTTATCAATCCATTTATTTACATTACCTCCTATTTTGAATCATCCTGCGTAGAGCAACATTCAAGTTTAATTGAATTAATTATTTCCTAATAATTATTAACGTTACTATGTCTAAAGAAATAAGAAGAAATAAAGCAAGAGCATTTTTGTATTAAGATATCTTGTCTATTGATAAACTAAAAATCAATCAAATACAATGACGCTTAGTAGTTGTTCTTCTAAGTTCAGATTTTTGGGATTTTTACTACTCTTCGTTAGTTGACTTTACGTTCAATTAATTCTCGAAGAGATACAAATTTATATTTTCAAGCATGATACTACTGGTCATTAATCTATCTTGTTCAAGATTTTAGGTTTATTGATCCATTACTCTCTGAAATTCATAAAAACTTGAAGCTTTCATTAACTAGTGAAACTTCACGCTCTTCTGACTTGACTGCGCTCTTCAAGTTGAACTTTGATTTATCGTATTTAATTGCGAACTTGATTTTTGAATGCAATATTTTGTTCTTGTTGCTTGAAAAATTTTGGATGAATCAAGACTAATTTGATAATAAAGTAAATTGAGTTTTTAGAAAACTTTATAGGTGCAAAGTTGTAAACAAGAGCGTTTAATCACTTTATTTCAGGTAACAACTAATGAAATATTTTTTTAAAAAAATACAAAGAGCTATGTGTTTCAAACTTATCTTCTCACTAATAAAGCCGCAAATAACCCAAGATCGTGCTTGTCTGGATAAGTTCGCATGCATTGTGACCCCACCGGGAAAATTGTAAGGCCTTTGTCGCCCCACTTTATTTTAACATCAGCTAATTCGACATTGATTCCTATTTCCTTTTCACCCCCACCAATGAGTTCAGATAAAACAATTTCTCCCTCAAGTGGATCAAGCGAAGTATTTATCATTAATAACTGCCCTTCCTTCTTCAAGGCTGGAATTAGTCTTTGTAGTAGCATTAAAGCTGTTTTTGCTAGTGATATTATGTCCTCTTCTTTAAGGAAACATGATATTCTTGGTCTTATTCCTGTTTTACTACATCTTGGCCGAACAGCTATTGCATCATAGTAGCCTGGTTGTAAGTGAATGTACTTGTAATCAATTACATGCCACTGGATTCTGCTAATATTTATTTTCATTGCTTGTAGATTTGATTTTAGTCTATATTCTTCTAATTGTGTTTTTGAAATGACTACAATATTTGCATTCTCTGGGGCCTCTTGAATAACGTGTGCTACATCATCTGGCGCGGGTGTTACTAAAAGAACGTTCTTTGCATCTTCTAGCTTTAACCATTCATGAGCTTGTCTACTTGCTAGTGTCGTGAAGTATATATATCCACGAATCCAGGGTCGTGTTACGCGTATTTTTGGAACATTCCATAGGCTTTTCTCAACCTCAACTACTTGACCTTTAAGCGCAGTGCCAGCTGATGCTGTTGCTCTTCCATAAGCGATAATGTCGCCATATTTTGTTACAATATTTACTGGATCGCCTCTTGTGATTGTTGGATCCATTTCAACAACTCCTTCTGCATAGAGGTTTGCACCTAGCATTACTTCTTCACCCGCTTTGTCCTTTACTACGACTTTCTTTTCAACAATGGGGAGTTTTTCTGGACCCTTTATTGGCACTAAAATAACATCCTCAAATACCTTGCTTGGTCTTGCTTGTATTCCAACTGATTTTAATTCTGCAAGCACTCTTGGGACTGATGTTTTTAGAGTATTCACACGAAGTGCCAAAAAGGGAGAAGGTCTTTTCAAAGCTTGAATAAAGGTGAGCATTCTTTCGAAGCCATAGTAGAAACCAAGTCTCTTCAGCACAGCTATGCTATACTTGGTCTCTGATTGAAGTTGTAATAAAAATCTGTCTAAGCCAACTACTTTTGCTTTTTTTATAGCATCAAACATTTCAGCAATTTTTGAAGTCTTTTTCATAAAAATCACATATTGTCCCTTTAAATACATATTCATTGTTTATCTATGAAAAATGTAAGGAGTCCGTGTGATAAAAATGTCAACGAAGACCAAAGAAACGTCCACAAAAGAAAGAATTTATACTCCAAAAGAGAAATTTGACATCATGGAATACCGAAGAACTATTTACAATACTCGAGGAAAACGTGCACATCGTTGTAGAAGATGCGGAACTACTCGCGGAGTTATTAGAAAGTATGGTTTATATTTATGCCGAAGATGTTTTAGAGAAATAGCTCACTTGCTTGGGTTCAAGAAGACTGGTGGAAAAAGAGGGTGAAGCCGTATGGTCTTGCTCGACCCTCTTGCAAATGCGCTCGCGACACTAAAGAACTGCGAGATGGTTGGAAAAAAAGTTGCTTATATTCGACCTATTTCAAAACTAATTCTTCAAGTACTAGAAGTTCTTAAAAAACATGGTTACATTAAAGATTACAAAGTTGTTTCAAAACTTAGAGGAGGCATTGTTGAGGTTCATCTTCAGGGAAAGATACATGATATAAAAGCAATCAAGCCAAGATTTCCTGTAAAAGTTAAGGAAATCCCACTATGGGAGAAAAAATTACTCCCATCATATAGAATGGGTATTCTTATTCTTTCAACTCCAAAGGGAGTAATGGATCATCATGAGGCCAAAAAGCTTCACATTGGAGGGAGACTTATCGCATATGTCTATTGAGGTGAAAGAATATGGCAGAACTTTTAATAAATGAAAAGGCAATAATAGAAGCAGTTAAAAACTATGCACTTGGCATCAAATATGAAGTTATTGAGATTCCAGAAAACGTAGAGGTAAAAGTAGAAGGAAAAAAAGTATACATTAAGGGTCCAAAGGGCGAACTAGAAAAAGATTTCTCTCATATTCCCACAGTGTGGATTATTCATCACGGTAACCAAATCATAGTGGCTTGTAGAGCGCGTAATAGAAAGGATATAGAACCTTTAAGAACAGTATCTAGCAAGATAAGAAATATGATTAGGGGCGTTCGAGAATATTATATTGCTAAACACAAAGTTGCATACGCGCACTTCCCAATGCGTGTTAAAGTAGATTATGAAAGAAAATTAATTCTTGTTGAAAACTGGTATGGAAGAATAGATCCAATTAAAATACCAATTTTCGGTAAGGATACAAAGGTAAAAGTAATTAATCAACCAGGAAGCGACATTGCTGACGAAGTAATCATATACGGCCCTGATAAAGACGCTGTAATGCTGACAAGTGGGCGTCTCCACGACGCGTGCAAATTACGTGGTAGGTTCCGCAAAGACACACGCATTTTTATGGACGGTATATGGCGCTTCGAAAAAGGTTGGGCAAGCGATTTAGGATTTAGCGAAGAATAACTTAGGATTCTGGATATATTTTCACATCAATTTTAGTTTCTAACATAATTGCAATCTTGATTATTCATAATTCTTGATTTGAATCACAGCAAGCATTAGTGGAATCCTTAATCTAAAAACTCAAAAATAATGATTAATGGTCATCGATTTTATCTATATATGTTATGATAAATCCTAAAAAATAGAGATTTACCGTTCTCTTTTGCCTTCAATGAATTCGAGGAACCAGCGTTTCGCTTCAAAATCGTTGCGTGCTTGGACGGGTGGGTGTTTCATCGTCCAAGCTGATACTGAAATTAGTGGTCCCACGATTCCTCTATCAATGGCAATCTTGGTTGCTCTGATTGCATCAACAACAACGCCTGCTGAGTTTGGTGAGTCATTAACCTTTAGTTTCACTTCAATTTCTAATGGCAATCCTAGGAATTGTTCGCATCTTAAGTATATGTATGCGATCTTTATATCGCCTAGGAATGGAACATAGTCGCTAGGTCCTACTCTTGCCTTAACTGAATATGGAATTATTGATGTTACAGCTTCTGTCTTACTGATTCTCTTTGTTTTAAGTCGCTCCTCCATCATCATGTTTTCGAAATCTGCATTTCCCCCAATATTTAGTTGATATGTCTCGAGGATTTTGATTCCTCTTTCAACACATAGTCTTGCTAGGGTTCTGTGTACTATTGTTGCACCTAGTTGAGATTTGATATCATCGCCTGCAGCTGGTACTCCTCTTTCTTCAAATCTTTTACCCCACTCTGGATCGCTTACGATGAATGTGGGCATACAATTAATGAATGCTACTTTTGCATCAAGACATGCCTGTGCGTAATATCTTGCTGCTTGTTCACTACCCACCGGGACGAAGTTTATTAATATATCAGCATCAGCTTCTTTTAATACATCTGCTACATTAACGGGTTCTACTTCGTTTGGATCATATGGTGAGAATGTTTTCCTCATGTGGGGTGCTACGCCATCCAGAATTGGTGCTGGCAGGACTTTGACACCAAGTCTAGGTACATTAACTACCTTAGGTACGCAGTTTGGAGGTGAGAAAATTGCTTCTGATAAGTCCTTACCAATTTTCTTTGTATCAACATCAAATGCTGCAACAAATTTAATATCTCGTATGTGGTACTCTCCTAATACTGGACTCATGAGACCTGGAATAAAGTCATCAGGCTTTGCATCTTTATAATAAAAGACTGCTTGAACAAGTGCAGATGCACAGTTTCCTATTCCTGCAATCGCAACCCTTATTTCCTTGCCCATATTTATCCCCCTTTAGTATTTAATTTAAAAATCAGATAAGACTATTTAGAGAAGTAGTCCATAATGTATAATACTTCCTATTTTATGAAAAAGTTTTATATATATCATGAAATAACGTGCCTTTACGTTCTATTTCGTTGAAATAAAAACACGTTAGATATAAAGGCTCATTACATGCAAAATATATATTTTACTAATTTTTATTAGTTTTCTTTAGATTTGCTATTTGATTAGAAATACGTTAGTATTTGATTTATTTCAATCAAGATAATGAATTTTGTATACATT
>JAHKLH010000128.1 GCA_029856635.1 Candidatus Njordarchaeota archaeon | reverse complement strand
GATCCAGATAATGATTCATTAACATACACTTGGTACTTAGATGGAGAAAAAGTTGGTGAGGGACAGAATTACACATATTTTGCAACTGAAGAAGATTTTGGAACACATACTCTTCGTGTAGAAGTTTCAGATGGGGATTTGACAACATCTAATACGTGGACAATTGATGTTGAAATTCCAAGTGAGACAAAAATAATTCCATCGACCGATCATGTATACGCTGGAGAGAAAACTACATTGACTTTCACAATAACAAACAATCTCTGGCATGGAACTGCTAATATTCAAGTTAGTTGTCCAGATTATGTAGTTGTGTTTGGAGATACTCAATGGGTAATAAATGGACTTTCTCCAGGTGATTCAGTTAATATTAGTATTACCGTTTATGTACCGAAATCTGTCATAGCTGGAGTATATGGTGAAATTGAACTTATCGGTCAAACAATGGATGTTACAATTAGCATTGATTTTACAGATGAACACGGAAACACTTATAGTGAAGAGTACACAATAGGTTTCATAATAAGAGGACGAATTATACTAAAATTCTTTGATATACGTGTTGAACCTGCAGTCGCGTTTCCTAGTGATACCGTTAAAATCTCAGCAACAGTCTTAAATATGGGAACTGCAACAGCACAATTTTGTAATGCAAGCATAATGCTTGCAGAATTTATTGAATTACTGGCAGAAAGTTTCTATTATGTTGGCGACGTTGAACCAAACTCGCCAACACCTTTTACTTTGCAATTCAGAGTATCTCCAAACGCCGATATTGGGATACGTAACGTAACAATAGTGTTTAATTATTATGATGAAATGTATGATGAGTACAGTATTCAATTTAATGTAACAATAAGAATAGCTAACAAAACCAGTGAAATTACTAGTGAACAACCAACAACTTCGCTTGCTGATTACTTACCATACATTTATGTAGGCTTAGCAATAATTGCAGTGGTTTCAGTAGTGGTTTTTATACGAAGGAGAAGGTCGTAGAACATGGAATTATTAATTTTAGCATTTGAAGCGCTAAAGGAACGAAGAATAAGATCGGCACTTACGATCTTAATGGTAATTGTTGGAGTGGCATTGCTTGTTGCAGTTGATGGAATTAGTACAGGTACAAAGCATTTCATAGAAGGGGAATTTCAAAAATTTGGAACAAACATAATAATAGTTTCCTCAAGAAGAGGCAATGTCGTAATTGATGATTCGCTCGTAGACGACATAAGTAAAATTCCGGGAGTTAAGGCAGTCATACCCGTAATTTCTAAATTTATAACAATTGAAGTGTATGGTCAAACTAAGGATGTGATTGTAGTTGGAATGGACTTATCAAAAATAAATTATTTAATGCCCGAACTCAAATTAGAATCTGGAATATTGCCTCCAGAAACAGATATATTCGGTATTGTATTAGGTTATCAAGTTGCGTACAATCCTGATGGAACCAAATTTGCATATACTGGTGAAGCAGTTAAAATAACATACACTACATTTGAGGAAGGACGACAGAAGGTTAAAGAGGGCAATTTTATAGTGAGAGGCGTTTTTGATTACTTCGGATCGTTCTTTATTCCAGTAGATCAAAACGTTTGGATGCCGCTTGAAACAGCCAAGAAATTCTTTGAACAAAATGAATACGATGGTCTTTACATAGTTACAGAGAATGGAACAATTAATGAAAAAATTGCAGAATTCATAAGCCAACAGTATAAACTAGAAGTCTTAACTCCTCAGCAAATAAACATCATGGTTAACAGAATCCTAATAACAATAGATATCTACATCCTCTCAGTATCATTAATTTCATTATTGGTAGCATCAATAGGAATAATCACAACATTATACACATCAGTACTTGAACGAATAAGAGAAATAGGAACACTCAAGGCAATTGGATTCAAGAACTCTGACGTAATGAGAATGTTCTTATACGAAGCTCTGATTATTGGGGTCATTGGAACTGTTGTTGGAGCACTTATTGGAGTCTTTGGTTCATATTTATTAAAAACACTTTTCTTTAGTCAAATTCCATTTATTCAACCAGAATTCGAGGCGGCTACATTCATAAAAACTGCTGTTCTGGCAGTAGGCTTAAGCATAATATCTGGCTTGTATCCGGCTTATCGTGCTGCAAAGTTAAATCCTGTTGAAGCACTCAGATGGGAATAATCGCTAATAACTCGTTAAGAAATCTTTTTGATTATTTCAGAATTCTGTCCTCTATTTATTGCGAATTTTATCTAATATTTTCCTGAATCAATGTTTTATGTGTTAACTTTAATTAAGTAGTTAAGCATGTTGGTATTGAAAAAGCGCTAAATATTGAAGCCAATCCTTATATGTCAAATAATAACATTAAAGCAGTATACTTCTAGCATCTTTGAATGCAAGTTAAAGTTACTAGGCGAAGAGAAATAATTTTGTTTTTAAAAATGGTTCTATTAATGATTGATTAGGTGAAAAAATCGTGAGTGTGCTTTTCCAAAAAGCATGGACAATTATAGTCGTTGATGTAGAAGCGTCAGGAAATTTGAGAGCTTACAAGGGAATTGTTCCATACCATAATCTGCTCGAAATCGGTGCCGTTGAGGTAATTTTATCAAATACTCAGAAAAGAATATGCAGTAAATTCTATGCAATATTAAAACCGGTGAACGATAGATACGACCCAGAAGCAATTAAAAAGACGAGCGGTAAGTCTCTGGAGTTTTATAAAAAACGTGGAGAGGATCCTGCTGTTGCAATGAAGCGTTTTTACGAATACTTAAAATCCATTAAAGCAAGGACTGGTCGAAAAGTTCTATTAGCATCCGATAATCCGGAATTCGATGTTGGCTGGATAAGACTTTATCTGGAATTATTTGGCTTTAATGCTTATGAAATATTGCATCATAATCCAATGAGCTTGAAGGATCTAGTTCGTGGGATATTTCGTGACTTAAAAATGAATTTGTATCGTTTGCCACCAGTTTTTTCTGTAAAACTTCCACATACTCACAATGCTTTGGATGATGCTAGGAGAAATGCCCATATATTATTAAAACTATCTCATGTTCTAAGATTATGAAATTACATCTTAGTTTCTGAAATACGAACGCCTATATTATCGATTCCTGAAACGATTACTTTAATTGGCTTCTCTTCTATTTCCCCTAATATTCTTTTGATTTTAGTCCTTAGATCATCACCAAACAAGAATACTCCATCGCCTATCATCAATTGTGATCCAATTAAATCGTATTTCTTAGCTATTTCAAGTATTCTTTCTCCTCTTCTAGTTAGTAATCCACTTCGTTTAGCAAAGTCTAATGATAGTTCACAGAATTTTTCGATAGAGAAGGCTGAGGCTAATATTTCGTTCTTATTGTCAAATGCATTTTCTATCTTCTTGATTTTTTCTTCTGATTTAAGAATCTCGGGCGTTGGTATTTCACCAAAGACGATTATTGCCACCTCAGCATCCACCGGAATTCTTTTAACCACACCAATACCTGGAGCTCCTGGTTTTAAGCGTATTTCGAATTGCCCCTCATATTGGGCAATTACACTTCCCAAACCAGTCTTGTTTTCGACTTCAGCAACATGTGCTATTTGTGCGAGTTCAACCTTATTTATTCCCATACCAAAAAGCTCATTTAATCCAAATACAACGCCGAGTGCACCAGCTCCACTCGTTGCTAATCCGCATCCGATTGGTGCTGGAACTTCGTGGAAAATATCTACGCCTTCAAATATTTCGCATCTTTCGAAGAATTGTTCTGCTGCAGTATATGATGTTTTTGCTTCTTCTGTTTTTTCTTCGCCATTAATGAAAATTCGTATTTCACCAAGTTCGTTTATTTTAACAGTTGTTTTCAAGTATGTTTGGAATGAAAAGCCGGCACCAATGGAACCTGCATATAGTGGGTTTTCGTGTAAATGGGCTCTAAAAAACCCAGTGACATGAAGAGGAACTTCAATACTTACAGACATAATTACTCCCCTAAGAAAAAAGATTAATCTTTTGGAAAGACTATATGAGTAAATACGAGATGTTTAAGGAAAAAAGAGTTTAAAGCAATGATGAAGCGAATCTTGGAAGCGACTAAGAATAATAATCCCGCGCTTATTGTAATCCGAAGGAAAAGATTGATTATGAAGAAACCTAGAATTAATAGAGAAGAAACAATTGAGGTTTTCTTGAAGTGAAGTTTCTAGAACTAAATACATAAGACGGTGTCGGGAATAAGAAGAGATTAAAGAGCTTGGATGAAATCCTCAGTTTTTGCTTATGGAAATTTCAAGGTAATTGGATTCTAAAATTGTTTTAAGAATTCTTGTGAAATATTTAATTGAATTTCCTTAATTATTTCGTTCTTTTCATTTAATACAATTACTCTTGGATGTGTTTTAAGTATATCTTCCTTGCTGACATACGCGAATGCGAATATGATTAATTTATCGCCGATTTCGCCTTTTCTTGCTGCAGCACCATTTAAACAAATTTCACCAGTTTTATCTGATGGAATAGCATATGTGATGAATCTTTCACCGTTTGAGATGTTTGCAACAAGAACTTCTTCCCATGGTATGATCCCTGCACGAAACATTATTTTCTTGTCAATTGAAATACTACCAATATAATGCAAATTCTTTGATGTTACCTTAGCATTCTGAATTTTTGCAATAAGTATTTTTCGTAAGATCATTTCTTAATCCCGTTTTCCTCTAAGTATAAGTCTTGATTTTGTATAAGCTTAAGTCTATATTTTAGTCAAAGTAAGAGAGTGTTTGCTGAGTCTAAATTAGTATTTAGCTAATTATTTTGTATCAAAATATCTGATAAAGCTCGTTACGGTTATCCGATGAAGATATGTCCATCGAGATATATTATAGCTAGTAAAATCAAAAATATGGTTTCAGCAAATATGATTACAACAAATGCTATTTTTTTAATTGGTTTTTGATGAACTATTGCAACCAAGGTGAAGGGTAAAAGATATCGTAATATGCTGTATGGGTTTCCATAAATTAATGAAAGAGCAAATGAAATAAGTATAATTATTGCATTACATGCTACAACAGTTCCTTTTGGTGTCTGAAATGAAAAAGTTAGCATTCTTTTTAGATTCTCTAGGTT
>JAHKLH010000127.1 GCA_029856635.1 Candidatus Njordarchaeota archaeon | reverse complement strand
TTTAGAAGAAACAAAGAAACTCCCAAGAAGGGAATTGAAATTCCTAGCCAAATTAAACACCTATTAAATATATTCCCAGAAGAAACAAAGAAACTCCCAAGAAGGGAATTGAAATTATGCATCAACTTAATAAAGTATAGATACACTCATAATAAGGAAGAAACAAAGAAACTCCCAAGAAGGGAATTGAAATGTATTTGCTCATTGATAAATCGGGCTCAATGGCAGGGATGAAGAAACAAAGAAACTCCCAAGAAGGGAATTGAAATTCTTTGATAGGAAATGGGTGATGTAGAATGACAATATTAATCCAGAAGAAACAAAGAAACTCCCAAGAAGGGAATTGAAATAAGATTACATGACTTTGTTCAATTTTGCCAATGTAATGACTCTTTTATTTTACTTTTTATAGTTTTAATCCAAAGTTTCTTGTATTTTAATAACTGCTGCGTGGTTCTGTGTGCATAATCAATACATTCAGTAAGTATTTTCATGTATGTTTTCTTAATTTTCGACGAATGTGATCTGATATTTAACCATATGCTGGATCATTCGTAATATCTCCTCAGGATTTCTATGTACATTCGTCCAGTTTCTGTTATCTCATATAGTTTCCGCTTTCCAACTTGCTGTGATCTTATTAATCCCTTTTGCTCAAGATCGCTCAAATATCGACTTAATGTTGTTCTTGATTTTCCAGTAATTCTTAGTAGTTCATCCATGCTTGCTGGAGTACGCCTTTGTTCTAGTATCTCAAGTATCTTTCTGCTTACTTCCATTTTATCGCCTCTTTCAAATATTGGAAATGATAAGGGCGGTGGTGGGAGAGTAATCGGTTCTGGCTTAGCTTCAACTTCAAGTTCGGTAAATTCTATTTTTCCTGGGTAAAATGACCTAGCAATTAAAGCAGCAGAAAAAGTTGCTAATACAAGGATTCTCATTCCACCACTCACATTCACAAAAACCTTATCAAATTCTTTAGCAGCAGCGATGATCTTCCCGAGAATATATAGGATCGTTTCGAAAAACGTCGTAAGAGGAACACGTTCTTTCACTAACTTAACATCATGTAAATGCATAGAAAAGTAATTATCAAGAGTCTTTAGAGCTCTTTCAGTACGAGGATCTTGAGGACCAGAGGGAAGAAGAAGCATAAATACATCTCCAGATTTAATAGCGTATTTAGGAATCAAGCTTAGCACAACGTTTTCATTCCATCCAAATGTAATGAGAAAGAATTTTCGATAAGAAGATTGCATAGCATCCACTAACATTATACAATATTATAAAATTACAATAATAAAATTACGATTAAGCAATTGTAGGAAAAAGATCCTATTGAGATTCTCTAGCTAAGAAAACGCATTTAAGTGAATATTCCACGAAACTTTTTCTATAAGTATATGTTTCAAGAATCTGAAAATATGTTCAAAAATTCTGAAGTTATAACATCTCAATGTCCAGTTTCATTTAATGATGTGTATTTATCTCCCCTTTTTATTAGACATTTTATTTAAGATTCTTAGCAATTTCCCTTAATCCTTTAAATATATTTTTAATGAATAGAATAGAAGAAGGAATTGTGAGAAAAATGTGCAAAGTTGAAGAAATTATTGATAATCCTAAAATAAAAGTTTGTGCTAATTTCCTAGCTTGGTACTTGGAATTAGAGAATGATTATGGTGTTATTGATAAATTAGCACGTGCAAAAAGCGATGTTGACATAATAGATGCATTATATGCTGCTTTGAGAGTAAAGGAAAGACTCAAGAAACTGGCTAAAGACGATTATAATATACCACCAGAAACTTTTGAGCAAGTAATACCTGGAGGTACGGTACTAACTGAAATTGCCAAATTTGCATCAAAGTGCCCAAAAACGGTGGGAGTAACTTTGGCAACTTTGGCCTTATCCATGCGCCCATATGTGAAAAAGGGAGTTGAAAAAGGTGAGTAAATATGGTATTTGTGCGAGGAACATTCCGCGTTATATTGAATGTGCATAGCCTTAACACCGAGGGTGCTGTTGGAAACTATAATCCACTAACTAAAGCATATCTCGTTGGGCGTTCTGGTAATACTTGGGATATCGTTGAAGCCAATGTCGTTAGTGGTAATATGCTGAAACACTGGCATGCGAGGAGTACTGCAGAGCTAGCTAAGAGCTTGGGATTAGCATTGTGTGATGATTGTAAAAGAGGTGTGTTTTATAGAACACGATTACGTGTAACATCAGAGGAAGATATGCTTAAGAAATGTGTAATTGATGATCTTCATGGTTTTCTGTGCACAGAAACAACTGTTAAGAGAGAAAGCTTAATTAAAGTATCATTTATTGTGCCCGTTGAGGAAAAAATATTTAATGTAACCACGATCACACACAATCGTGTCGTAACTGAGAAAACTGGTGCCATTGCAAGAGAGGGTATGATGCCATTTAAATCTGAGTATGCTTCTGGACTATACGCATTTGCTATTGCTATGGATTTAAAATATGTTGGTATTCCTCTTGCAAATCCCACTACTCCCGCTCTATCAAAAGATGAACGTATTAAGCGTGCAAAATTAGCTATTCAAGCATTAGGTTCTATTCTTCATGGAGAAATTGGTGCAAAACAAGCTAGAGCATTCCCTATCACGAAACCCGTAGAGGCATTTGTTGTTATATCTAAGAAACCAATTCCAGCTCCAATTCATGCGTATTATGTTGATTATGCCAAGGAATCAATTAAAACTTATGAATCTCTTGTAACAAATGGATTGATAGGAAAAGATGATTTAGAGATACACGTATATGGTATTGATATTGAAGCAAACAATGTCAATGTTATTAAACACGATTCCTTAGGTTCCTTAGTGAATGCGTTGCTTAAACGTATTGAAGAATGGCTAGAATAGGTTTAGACGAATGCTGATTGTTGAGATTTTAGCTTCACCAGTGTTCTTTTCGATTAGAATTCCAGAAACATTTCAAGTAGCAGATACATTGCTTCTTCCACCGCCATCGACCATTGGAGGCGCCTTTGCGTATTCTTACGCGACATGGAAGAATTACAAGTTCCAAGATGCATTGAAAATTTTTGCAAATGCATGGTTTTTTGCGATTCCATTAAACTATATTGTTGTTTCTTCAGTAATACTTAGACGCTGTCGATTACTTCAAGTGGGTGAGCCACTTATTCGTGGGAGAAATTGGAGAACAAAACTGAAAAATAAATTGCCATCATATGTTTATGAAATACTTGAGAGAAAAGGTCTTTTATCAGAACTTAGAAACGACAGACGAAGTTTATTAAATATACTTAAAAAAGCTAATGTTCCATATTATTGGCACTATTATTCAACAACATTTTTTGATGCAATGATTAGAAGATATGCATTCACGGGGTATATATACATAGGAGGAATAATCCCTGTTGATGAACAATTTGTTCCGTGCTTTACTAGGTTAGGAGACACAGAATCATTTATATCCCTGCAATCAATCAATTTTGTTAAAAATTTTGATCTAAATGTAATAAGTTCTGGTGAAGTAAAGAGTGACTCCTATGTGTTTCTTACTTATGAGGAAACTGAAATTGCAAGACCACTTGAACCATTGCCTATTCAAATGATGTCAACTCCGATCTATATAATTAAAAGATACGAAGAAAAACATAGACGAGTCGAAAGAAGACATGTGTTTCCAGCAGTTTTACCTTTACGCATGGAAATTAAGCACATCGCTGGTAGAAATATTGAGATCTACATTCCAACTAAGGTTAGAGTAGAAATTAGATCCAAAGTTCAATTAATCTCGTACAAAAGCAAGATTTTGAATAGAATTGTTAATGTAGTAGTTCCAAGTAAGGTGAAGATTTTATGAGAATATGGACTCCGGGTCATAATTATTTAACTGATACTTTAATAATGTGGGGAATTACATCAATCCTAGTAGTAAGGGAAGTACTTAAGGATTATTCAAGTGTAAAGATAATCGGAAGTGGCGGGAGATACTGCATTGAACTTCCAGATTTAGATTTAAACAAATTTAATACAGAATTTTGTGAGTATGTACGGGATATAATTGATCTAGAAGGATTAGAGCAATTAATAAAAGCAAGAAGACGTAGAGCACTTGGTGGCGTTGTGAGAGGTACTATCAGGGATGCCGTTGATCCCGACACTCGAAGTGGCGTTGCAAAGGCAATTTACAATTTGATTTCCCAAAAAATTGATTTATCGGTATTCACTGAGGATCATAAGATTAAATTTAGAGAAGGCAGAGTTGGAGGAAAAGGACTTACTCTATATATTCCATTGTCTGGAATCTATGGGAAATTTGCAACATTTGAGCATGAATACAAGGATTTGAGATATTCTGTCTGTCCAGCTTGTGTTGCTTTTGCGGCAATCGGAATGAATGAAATGGCCATCATAAGTAGAAGAAGAACAGAGCGTGTGTATGTGGTGTTTGGATTCGACGGCGAAGTAACATTAGATAAATTAGCTCCATTCATCCGCGAAGATTGGCAAACAGTTGTTGAAGATATCTTAAATCGTGCTTTTAGAAATGATGCATCGTTAACAGCACTTGGCCAAGCATTTTTAGTTTTTTCTAATATTCCAGAAGAAGTTAGAAAGAAAATGCCTAATGTCTTATGGTACTTAATAATATACTCATATGATGTAGGCAGAACGAAAAGAATTACTGGTTTTAAGCCGCTTGATTTAATGCCAATAAAGGACCTGATTACCAAAATTATTGATATAGAACCAAATTATAGATATCTTCCCGGATTATTAAGAACACTAATTGAGCGAGTTTCTGTAGAAAAGGGAGGAGATGAAATTATTAACTTGATGGCGGAATACTCTATTAATCGAGATCCATATTTAGCATACAAAATAGTTAGACTTTTACGTTCTTTAATTGATAAGCTAAGTGAACAGAAAGCCGCTGAAAAACGAGTAAGACAAAGACTATTTTCATTATTAGACCTCTCGTTAGCAGAAGCTCTCTTGTCAGCAGTATAAAGGTCTTTGACAATGGGTTTTTTAAATGATTGTGAAAGAATATTATCAGATATTCTTCTTAAGAGAATAGGTAAACGATGCCCCGCCTGGCCTCATCAGCGGGAAGTTTGGAGCTCATTAAGAAAATACAGGGGGGAAAAGGTAATTATACTCAAAGC
>JAHKLH010000126.1 GCA_029856635.1 Candidatus Njordarchaeota archaeon | reverse complement strand
TCATGTTACTCCTCAAAAAATAAACGCAAATTAAAAATTACTCTCCACAGATACATTTTATAAGTTACTGAAGAAAACAAGATAATGCTTGCTGCTTTAACGTTAATAGTTTAGAATTCAATTTTTCTTTTTTTGCTCTCAAATATTTCGAAACCTCTTGTATATCTTTCTACAAAAACAATGCTGTCTTCTTTTCTTACAACAATTATTTGTGACCCCTTCGGAATTTTTCCATGAATTGATCGCGCCTGCCAGAGTTCTCCATTGATTTGTGCCCAACCATTTTCTTCATCAATATCAGTATATGCGATTCCAATCTTTTCCTCCATTCTATGATATTCTGATGGTTTCCTAATGCGCTCAAGTCCCATGTAAATTAGTAGAAAAATTGCTTTAGCTTTGGTTGCAATAATGGCAATCAAAATTATAGCCAATATGAACCCAGGGAGGCCGAAAGAGATTAATGTCAATACGAGATAAGCCAAGATTACTAAAAGAATTATGAAAAAAATAGCAGCTAAGATCAACATTTTATGATTCGCCCTCCTCCTCAGAACTACTTTTTCGCTTTTGTAATGCGAGCGTTAATGCCGGAGAAACTTCACGCATGCCTATATCCACTGGGAACAATAGTATTGTATTTTTCTCTCTTGCCACGGAAATCAAAACTTCAAATTCACGTAAACGGAGTAACCATGGGTGCTTTTCATAATATTGAGCTGTTTCCGCTAAGATTTTAGCTGCTTCAAGCTCGCCCTTTGCTGCAATAACCTTCGCTCTTCTTTCTCTTTCTGCTTCTGCTGCGCGTGCAATTGCACGAAGTAAAGTTTCTGGCAACTTAATATCTGAAATAGGTGTTTTAATTACTTTGATTCCCCAAGGAGTAGTAACCTCGTCTAATGCCTTTTGCAATCTAATTGCAATCTCTTCTCGCTTAAGGAGCAGTTCATCTAATTCAACTTCGCCCACAATGTCACGTAATGTACCCTGCGCTGCAGCAATAATTGCTTCGCGGGGGTATTGAACTTTAAGGATTACTGCTGCAGGATCGTCTATTCTAAAGAAGACAGCGGCATCAATCACGACGGCAATATTATCTTTTGTAATGCATGTTTGTCCGCGTACATCAATTGTTTGAACACGCAAATCAACGATGTTGAACTTTTCGATGATGGGCCAAATCCAAGTCACTCCAGGACCACGGATTCCAACGAATCTTCCCAGTCGGAATACTACTGCTCGTTGGTATTCTGGTAATATTTTGATTCCTGATGCTATGAATGCTAATCCAAAGAACACCCAAATGAGGATGAATATTATAATTCCGGGAATACCAAGAAATATGAATGGGAACGAAATTAATGCCACAAAAAGGAAGATTATTAAAATTAGAAGCAAACCGATATCCATGTTAATCACTTAAAAGCTAAATCAGAGAAAAGTGAATTTAAATTTAAAGCAAGAAAAATATTACCTTAATTTTCAAAGATATGCTTTACCATAAATTCTTGGTTGATTTGGCTCGTTGATTCCAATTAGTTATCAAAAAGAAAAAGCAAATATTGTTTTTGTAGGTTCGCATAGGGTGCTTATCTTTAAACATAACTTTCATTTTTATAGGTAACTGAACTAGTAATTATGAGCAAAAGGGGTTAGACTTGGCAAGAATGTATGCAAGAAAGAGAGGAAAATCAGGATCAAAGAGAGTATATCGTGATAAACCGCCAGAATGGGTTAAATTATCTCCGCAAGAAATTGAGCAACTTGTAGTTGATTTAGCAAAGAAAGGATATAAGCCTGCAATGATTGGTTTAATTCTCCGAGATGTTTATGGAATTCCTAGTGTAAGACAAGTTGTAGGGAAAAAACTTTGCCAAATTTTGAAAGAGCATGGAGTCATGCCATCACTTCCTCAAGATCTCTCTGATTTAATCGAAAAAGCGAAAAGAATCAAGAGGCATCTTGAACAACATAGGAAAGATGTTCATAACAAACGTGCATTGCAGCTAACTTTATCAAAAATTAAACGCTTAGTTGATTATTACAAGGAAAAAGGCGTTCTTCCTTCCAACTTCAGGGTCCTTATCTAAGGCTTGATAAAATATATCATACTTCATCATATTTCATGAACATATTTTATAGGGAATAGAGTATTTGATTTCCTTTTCCTTTGTGTTTGATTTTGAATGAAGGAAATCTCTGACGAAATTCATCATTTGTTGGAATTTTTCTGAAAGTCTTAAAACGTTATTTCTCAAATCTTTCCAGTTGTGTAGCTTTATCAACTGTCTTTCCTCAAGTAGTTCTTTTATATTTATTATCCTTATTCCCTTAGCGTAACTTATGAGTTTGGTTATTTCCTCCAGTAAGTGGTCAGGATTTTTTACTTTCCCTCTTACCTTTTTCTTACCAGCATAAACTATTATTGATGAGAATCGGCCTAATTTCACTTTTACATCATTGAGGGAAGCTCTAATTATCTTTTTTTGAGAAACTATAATTAACGATAAATTCGTGAGGACGAGATTTGTTTTATTTAATCTAATTACATCAACAATTCGTTCTATTCCTCCATTAGGAAGTTTAATTCCTAAATCAAGTATTTTACGTTTTTTCTCTATATATTGCTTAATCTTATTCATCTTTTTAACAAGGTTTTCGACTTGCATCAAAAGACTGCATGCTTTCTTAAGTTCTGCATTTATTTCGGATAATTTCTCTAATAGGTCAATAATCTTCTGGCAAAATCTTATCGTATTATCCATTAGAAATTCGCTTCTCTTACCGATTTTTAAAAGTGCGCTTATTAAATAATCTGCTTGGGCTTCAATATCAATGAGATTTTCGATTATTTCTTCTGGAATGTAGATGTCATTATTATCTAACTCTAATATAATGTTTGTCATGTATTCGCAAGAGTTAAGTAACTTATTTGTCAAGTTCCAAATATTTCTAATATTTCTAACGTATGCGCAAATTGACTCACAGTAATCTTTGATAGCAACTAACGCTGGAACAACTTTATTTGAGTGGCAAATAGGGCATAATATAATGACTTTACCACCAACTTTTTTCTTGTGAAATTTCTCTAAAGACAAGAGTGCTTTACAATTTTTGCATACAAATGAGTTATGAAGCTCTGCCAAGAAATATCCCTCTCAATTCAAGAATCAAGGTTTATTTTGGGAGACAAAAAAATCAGTAATATTGAGAAGATATACCAATATCCTTTTATCCTTTGTTGAAAATCGAAGTTTAGAATCCTGCTTTTTTGAGTTTTTCGAGTATTTCTCTTGGCAATTTTATTTTTTCTATTGTTTTTCTCACGAATTCCGTTGTGGCTGGATCGACGCTTCGTAATTCCTTTAGTATGAAGAGTGCTTCATTTACTACGGTTAGGATTATTGCTTCATGGAATCCAAGGGATAAAGTGTTGATTATGCTTTCTATAGTTTCTAATTTATCATCCGAAGAAAGGTATTCATAAATATTGCCTAAAATCCTGAAATAATTTCTAACAGGTTCCTCAATTCTTTCTTGCATTTCCGCAAGTAAGTATTCTTTTTCGGTTTCTATGCTAACGAGTTCGGTTAAAATTGATGAAAGCAATAATGGAAATTCCAAAATCTTATTAACATACCGCGCGACAATTTTTGGTATTTCCTTTGAAAGGATAAATGTTAAATTGTGAGCAGCAACATACGTCTCTGGCAGAATAAAAGCATTAATGACTACTTCGATCAAATTCGCAGGCAACTCTTTGGTATGTTTATGAATATTTGATATGAGATTAACGATTTCATTCTTTATATGTGCACTTCTGATATTAAACCAACTGCGACTTATTTTATCTGAAAATTCCGTTAGTCTTCTTGCAAAAGAGGAATATTTGTCAGAAAGTCTGTTTAAGACGCTTATAGATTCAACTCTTAAACTATAAGGTTGCTCATCATCACCAATTATGGATATTAATTCAGATGCTACATCATTAAATTTTTCTGGAACTAATGGGCATACCATCGGCAATGAGGAGATTATATCACGCTTTAATTCCTCATCAACACTTTCGTGAATTATTTTCAGGCAATTCGATAGGAAATTCGCGGCATAAGTTGGATACGATAGGATTATATAAATCAGTGAACCTAGCGCAGTTCTTCTTACTTCTGAATTTTCTGCTTCATCAGTAAATACATCTAATAACTCGTCTATAATTTCACCAGCGATTTCTTCAGAGTACCACCTGATAATCCGTAATGCTTCAATCATAGAAGTTTTGACGAGCAAATCTTCCTCAAGTTTTAGATGAGTTCTGATGAATGCAGAAAAATTGTCTTGAAGTTGGATTTTATCTTTTTCACGGGAAATTGCTGCTAAAGCACGTACTGCAGAAGCACGTGTGTTGGGTGCCAAACTAGTATTTGTGGCTATCTTCTCCACTTTATTGTATAATCTAGCCAATGTCCCTGCATCCGCTCGAAACGTTGCGTAAGAAGATAGTATTTCAAGTATTCTTGTTATGTCTCTAGTTCTTTTAAGCAAGGTCAATATATCACTGGCTACAACTCTAAAATTACGGCTTGCGACGGTGAAATAAATATTCATAGAATCCTCTGATAGCTTTGGATCATTAATTAGCTCGCTGAGAACGTCTCTAAATTCTCTAATAGCATTTGGAATAAGCCAACTCACATCACGAATTAGTTTTAGAATTCTCCTTTTTAATCTGTAATCATATGTATCAAGCTTGAGCAATTCCTTTAATACATCACGAATTATGAAAATTTGAGAAGGTTTATTCTTTAACAAAGACCGCAGAATGTCAATTAACATCATTGATGATTTAACATCATGAGTTAGAAACCTTAGTGATTTTATAAGTATATTTGACATTTTTCTAGCGTTTTTATCATCTAATAATCCAAAAATTTTTCGAATACTCTTCAAAAACTCCACATAAATTGTTACTTCTGCTTCCTTTTCCAAAAGTCTCTTGGAAAGTTTATCAGCAACATTAATCAAAAGCGATGCAAATTCAGATAATTCAGACGTCTCAATCATTTCGAGTGATCTAGCACTAGTAATCCTATCGCTTAATGGTTTTCTTTCATCAAGTATGTCCTTTACAAGCAATGAAACTTCACTCAAAAAAAGCACCTATGTTTATTTAGTCAAATTAAAAAATAAATTCAGAATTTTGTTTAAGATAACGATAATG
>JAHKLH010000125.1 GCA_029856635.1 Candidatus Njordarchaeota archaeon | reverse complement strand
CTTAATTGCTATAAAAAATTTTTTATCTAGGTTACTTGGTATTAGTTCAATTTGCCGACTAATTATTACTAATCTCATTTCTGTATCCCATATTTCTCCCAAAAAGAAAGGGTTCAGGGTTTAAAGAAAATTTTGTGAATTTTAGTCCCATTGGAAACTTATCTTTTTAAGATGGAGACGGTGTGATAATTATTTTTTTACATACATAAAATTAAAAGATTTTAAACCCAAAAATATGATAGAAAAATCGTGCCAAATTTTTGGGTGATATAATTGTCAAGTGAAATTGAATTATCTTTCTATATCGTCGGCAGAGATGGTCGAAAATTTGGACCTATGGAGATAAAAGCTAGAGAGAACGATTATTTTGAAGACGTAGCTAAAGCTGCCGCTAAAGCATTAAAGATGAAATATAATGTTCCATTATCATCCAGAGTGGTCATAACTGATACTTCATTTAAAGCAATTTCACCAAGGAAAAATGGTGAACCAAAAACAGTTAAGGAAGTTCTCGAGGAAGTCCGTGCAAGTACCTTCTATGTTGTTTCAGAAGACTTATTTGGTTAAGGGTGAACATTTTGTCCATTATTAAATATCTCTTGCCAATAGATGAACGTTATGCTCTACTATCCCCCAAGGGAATTCCTAAGTATTTTTCAAGAATCGTAGCTTCAGGTTTTCCAGTCAACAAACTTTTCACAAAGAAAGTTATGCTTATTGGTGCCGGAGGATTAGGGTGTGTTGTCGCTGAAATATTAGCTAGAACTGGATTAGGTGAGCTAATAATTATTGATAAGGATCTCGTTAGAGAAGAAAATCTAAATCGTCTTGGCTTTGATGAGAGAGACCTAAATAAACCAAAGGCAGAAGCATTGAAGCACAAAATTGAAAAAATAAGGAATATTGAGGGAATGGATGAGAAATATCGTATTAAAATAGAAGCTTATCATGGAGACGTAATTGAAATGGATGAATTCTATGAATTAATTAAAAAAGTCGATTTAGTAATAACTGCTGTTGATAATAAGCCAACGAGAAAATTTGTAAATCGATATGCTGTTGAATATAACAAGATAATGGTGGATGGAGCAACGTCAGATGATGGCTTTGCAGGCTATGTATTTGTTGTTATTCCTGGAAAAGGACCATGTTACGAATGTTTCTTTGGAAGCTCTATAGAAATAGAGGAAGCTCCTCCTATTGTAGGTTCATGTGATGCAAGTTTGGCAACAACAATGACTATCATTGGAGCTCTTATGGCCGATAGAGCAATGAAAATATTAATTGGCATGAGAGAAATTCCAATACTAACCTATGTTAGTCTATATGGTGGGCTAGAAATTAGTAATCTGAATCCACCGAGGAATCCTAATTGTAGAGTATGTTCTCAGATTGGTTCAAGACACTAGAAAAATTTTTCTTGGAAATTGCTCTTCAACTATTATACCAGCATTCTTAAGAACTGTTAAAACAGATTCTAACGTGTATGGATCCGTCTTAAGCTCTTTAACTAAATCAACAAATGTAATACTTTTTCTCTTTAATAAGAGAGCAATTGTTTTGTTAAGGAGAGATACGTCTATTGTTTTAGGAATAATAACAAACTTTATTCCATTAACACTAATCGGTTTTGAGAGTAGTTCTTCCTTAACTAGTTCATCAAGTGCTTCCTTAATACGGGTTTCGCTAACTTTAATTCTCTTCCTGACATTAAGAATTAGATCCATAAGTGGTAAAATTGTAACTCCTCTTTTCTTATATTCTTCAACGAGATTTAGTATTACATTCTTTATCTTCTTAATTTTTATCTTCTTACCAATGATTGGTATTTTCTCTAGTAAACTTGTCTTTAACAATGGCTTGGAGTTTTTTCTTTTAGTTATAATTGAAGTCATTTGTGATTGCTCTTCTGGTTTTTTCTCAACTTGCTTAACTATCTTTGGTGCTACAATTTCCTTGTCATAAACATACTGAAAAACTTGACGCATGATATGTTCTGGAAGTTTTTCTTTCTTATCTATTCTAATAAGGTATCTCTCATCAATGTTCTTATTAAGTTCTATAGTATATTTGTCTTGCGTTTCTTGCGTCAATGCTTATCCCCCAAAAAATATTTGGGCTCAGAACTAAAAATTATTTTATTTTTCTTCTTCGCCTTGCATCAACTTAATCATTTTCTTAAGCACTCTTATTTTCTCAAGTGGGGGCATTTCATGTATGTGTTTGAGCTCTTGTGCTAGTTTCTCAGCACTAAGTTTTTTCATAAGCAATTGTTTTTTACTCAACATATTTAATTCCTGAGCTAATCTCAGGAATCTATTCACCACTTGATGGAATAGAATTGTATTCATGTCAATAGTATTTTTAATTGACTTTATTTCCATATCTTGACGAATTACTTGCTTAGATAAATCCTCCAATTGTTTTTCAATATCTTCTAATCTTTGACTTAGAGATACTGTAGAAGTTTTTGTTTGGGCAAGTTCCTGAGTCAATTCTCGAAGTTGTAGTGTTAGATTTTCAAGTTTCTTTTTAACATCATTAAAATCATCTCTTAATTTTCTGAATTCAGTTATTTTTGTGTCTAGACTCATGATTTCATTGATTTTCTCATGAAAATATCTTAGGATCTTTCCAATTTTATTAAATTTAAAAGCTAAATCGCGCCTAAGTTTTTGCAGTTCTTCTTCAATTCTGATAATTTGATTTCCAAGTTGTCTAACTTGAGACTCTAACTCAGAAAATCTGCGTAAATTTTTGCCATATGTGTGCAATTCGTTTATATTCTTTGTTACATTACTCAAGTCTGTCTGTAACTTATTTAGCTTATTGCCATAACTTTCAATCTCATTTAAAATCATATTAAGTACTCTAGTTAACTCTCTTTTAAGTGAATCAGCTTTTGGAATTCTAATGGTTTCGTCTTCGTCGCCTATAACATATTCCTCAAAGGTTAGTTTGATTGTTTTAGTTTCCGAAGAAACCTTGTGTTTCTTAGAGCGTTCTTCGCTCATATTCATCAATTTCCATCTAACTTGAAAAAAGCAATGTAACGAATAAAAAGAGTTGAATTAAAATTTGGTTATATAATTTTCTGGAAATCTAAAAAGAAATAATTTTTAAGTTACACTTTCGTGATTTTTCTTATTCATACAGAGAAACATCATTTATTGTTAATTACACGAAAATTCAACAAATAAAGTTAATTTGTGCTATAAAATCACGTATTTTTCTTAGTATTTTATATCGAATACTTTTATAATAATTAATCACCAGGTGTTCAATTTTTATTTTAAGTTCTTCCATTAGATCAAGAACGCTATTCACGCAGCCAGCGGTTGTCCAAAAGACATTGTTTACAACGCAGCCTTTTTTCTTAGTTGGTAATATTCCATGAACAATGAGCATGTATAAGAAAGGATATATTTCCTGAAAGTAGCTCCATTCGGTATGATAAATCTGCTCTGGCTGATATCCAATAAAAAGGGAATCAAGTCCATGCTTCGAGATTGTAAAGAAGAAATCGATAACTGACTTCGCCATTAGTAATCCAACTTCATACCATAGTTTCTTCCCAGTAAATTTTGAAAGGCGTATGAAATCTGGAGCAATTATTAGCCCATAAGGATCAAGATGTTGATTTTCTACGGAGACTATTGTCCAACCCTTACTTTTGAAATTTAATCTACCTAGTAATGTTTGCCTATTGAAAGGGATATTCCAAAAGAACATCCACGACAATATAAAATAAGCCGCACGCTCGGCAATCTCAAGATATATTGTTTTTCCTGTCTTTTCATAAAGCAAGAGAGCGGCTTTCATTATTCCATGGGCGCCTTCCTTATCAATTGTATTTGCATCTAGAGTATCGCCCCAGTAGATATCATTACTGACGTATCTACGGAAGTAAAAATTCATAGCTTTTTCTGCCGCCTTAAGATAATCTGAATTTTTCGTTATTTCATATAATTCCGTAAGAAACCAAATAATATAAGCACCGTTAGTTCCGTCAACTTTAACTTCTTTTCCATCTAATGACCACCAACATCCAAAATCTCCGTTTTCTAATTGATTTTTCAAAAAGAAATTTCCTACTTTCATTGCCACCAAAAGCCATAACTTATTTTCTTCATTCCTTGATTTTGCTAGCTTATATAACCGCAGTAATGCATAAAGTGTTTCACCAATTTGTCGAGTATTAGCAAATTCGCGCTTGTTAAAGAAGTATCCAATCCACTTTCTCTTAAAAATGTGATAATCTGTTAAGAGAAGTCCATTTTTTCTTAATCCCCTACAATGAAAATCAGCCACATTAAACGCTATTTCCTTAAGTTTCTTGTCTCCATTAATGAGGTATAATCTATATAAGGCTAGTGCCATTTCTAAAGCTTTTCCGGCAAATGATGCAGAAATTAAACCACCACATATTGGGGTATTTGGTATCAAAAATTGCAAGAAGCTAGAAACGCATTTAAGCTTAATATAATGCCAATTAATAGCAAATTGAACCTTAAATTTTAAATAATCATATAATTGTTTCTTGTTAATTGTTGTATTTTCGCCAAAAAGTTTCCACGCGTAATTTAATACAAAATAAAACCCTCTATTATAGCCTAATCGTCGATAATTCGCGAAAATAATGTAGAATTTTCGTCTGTATTCAATGGGAGGCTTAAAGTAAGTTATAACTTGGCGAGAGAAACATTGTTTTCTGGAATATGACAAAGGAATTTCCATCCAAGGAATTCTAATAATGATTCTATTACCCCTTATTCCAACACAAGAAAGTTCTTCATCAGATTTAGCTGGTTCTGTAAAAACGGCAAGAACATACTTAGAGTTTTCAACAATAGCTGCAGAAGGTAATGTACAGCGGTCTTCTCGAAAAAACCACATCTTGGCTAATATAAATTTAGGAAACAGATGCGATCCATAATTATTCCCATTATAAAGAATTCCTGGTATCATTAGATATGTTGGAGTAAAATTATATTCAACAATGAAATAAAACTTATTATTTTTTTCCCAATGACGCTCAATGACCGTAAGTATATCATTTTCCAATAAAGTCTTATCACATGCACGACGATCTTTGATAATACGATAAAGCATGGTGAGCATCAAATATATTCAATAACTTAAAAATAGTTCCTGTTTTTTAGAATGCAGAATATACATGACATAAAAAATGCTATTCTACATTTTTATTTATTCTGAATTAATT
>JAHKLH010000124.1 GCA_029856635.1 Candidatus Njordarchaeota archaeon | reverse complement strand
GTAATAGCAGACTGCAGAAGCAAAATAATAGTTCTCATTGATGTGTCTATGTCCAAGAAGCACGACGTTGCAGTTCTAAAAGAGCTGCTTTTGAATGAGTTTTGGAGCTAAAGGAGAAGTACGGCTTTGAAATCGAATTCTTTACTGAAGATGGCGCATGTGATGAAGAAGATGTACAAGGATTCGTTGAATACAAGCTAGGAGCTGAGTCACCTATAAGGGTTCGTATGATAAAAAGAAGCAATAGGGTCTTCATTGAGGAAGGGAGTTTTCAGCGTCTGAAGCATCCTTGGTTTCGTACTATTTATACAGGATTCGTAGCTCTATCAATGCTTTATTTCGCTCTTTCTTTGAGTTTTTTGGCTATGCTGTCGTTGTAAGAGGTCTGTTTCTTGTTTAAGTGGCTTTCTTGCCTGTACGTTTTTGTAGAATACTCGTGTACTTTGTGGTCTTGTTAGTCAAGGCTTTTGGAGCTCATGAGTGTGATTGCAGTGATGGAAAAATATACTTGATGAACAAACCCAATTCAGAAAATATAGTGTGTTGCAAAACTTTTTCTATTCTTTCAAAATACTCTTGATATTTTCAAGTGTTTAGCACTAGATCTGCGGGGACCTTCTCTCGATGCAGAAAAAAGTTTTGCAATACACTATATTTTTATTTTTAATTCTATTTTAGTGTAGACATACTAAAGTGTAGATATACTAAAGTGTCGTAAAATGTTTGTGAACAGGGAGAAAGAATTACAATTACTTGAGGAAAGTTATAGAATGTTTTTAGAAGGTCATTCTAAGGGAGTATTAGTTTACGGCTTTAGAAAAGTTGGAAAAACTCGCTTGATTGAAGAATTTCTCAAGAAAAAGCTAGGTATAATCATAGATTTATCTGCAGCTAGAACAATAACGCTTTTAAAGAGAATCTTTATTGAGAGACTTTCCCAGTTTGATGAAAAAATTGAATTAACATTGTCTGGAGAGCCTCTAGAAGATTTGAGAAATATACTATTATTGCCACAGAAAATAGCTTACAAGATTAGAAAAAAGATGATAATTGCATTAGATGAATTTCATGTGATGATAGAAAAAGTTTCGTCTAAAATTGCGAGAAAATTAGGAATGAAGAAAGAAAAAGTTATTAGTGATATATTATGGATAATTCGCAATGTAATTAACTCGTCACCAGATATCTTCTGGATTTTTATATCTAGCATTGGATGGGAAAAACTACAAGAATATATTTCACGAAAATATGGTGGAGCATTAGTTGGAATACTTGACTTATTACGCGTTGATCCATTATCATTAAGGGATTCCATTAAACTAGCTAAAGCCTTAGTTAAGAATAACACAGAAATTGCAGAGGAAATTGCTCGCATTTCTGGAGGAATTCCAAGAATAATTGAAATCTTAGCAAGAAGATACAATACAACATACGAAAAAATTTCATTACTAGCCATCAATGCAATACATGATGGAGATTTCGATGAAGTATTCGACAACATGATACGAGCAGTTGCAGAAATTTCAAGACGAGATTATGATATACTAATACAAGCATTAAAGGCCGTAGCGGAGTCAAATAAAACTACAGACGATGTAGCAAAAGCCCTTGGAACAAGCCGAGACCTTGCATATGCAGTCCTTGAAGAATTACACAGACTGGGATTATTAGAAAAAAAGAAAATGAAAAAAAGAGTATTTTACCAAATAAAATATCCACTACTTGGTGAGTGGTTAAGGCTTAGAATCGAACCAAAGAAACCATGGAGTACACTATTAGTTAGCGCTTTAGGAATAACGGCAGAATCATATATGAGAGAACTCCTCGCAGAAGCCATTAACAAAACTATCATCATATATGATGATGCACGAGGAACATTTCTATATGGTACAGCAGATAAATTTATCCTAAACATAATTAAAGTTTATTCCAAAAAGGAGACAGAGAGAATATTTAAACCGATAAAAAACGCTGATATAATCGCCGAAGCAAAAGATGGTTCTCTACTTGTATTTGAAGTAAAGACTAAAGTAAAAGAAATAATGCCGATGGAAATAGATCAACTAGTCAAAGCAGTAAATTTCTTAAGATCAAAAGGAAAAAATGCTTACGGAATCCTCGTATTACTAGGTCCAGCAACAGTATCCCCAGCAACAATAGCTAGAGCAACCAAGGAAAACATCATAATATTATCAAAAGACGCAGTTAAACTATTAGCCAAAAAATTAAAATTCCCTCACTGGTGATTTCAAAAAGATTCGTCGTGTCCAAGTTGGACGCAACACATCCTAACTAGCGCGAAATACGTGAATAATCTCGCTGAAAATAAATCAGACATCACCTCATGCAGTCCCTTTACAAAGTTTTTCATATAAAATCCACATGGTGAGCATATGAAATTCGTATGATACTTATAAATGCAGGAAATTATTTATCTTTATTACAAATTGCTCGGAGGAAATTGGAAAACAAGAATTAGAAACATTAAGAAAAATTGCTACAAAAACAAAAACCAGTAACAACAATTGAGGATTTAAAGATTTTAAGAAAACAAATCTCTGTGGGAATCGTCGGAGAAAGGAACGGAGAATACTTCATCTTAGACCCACTATTCGAAAGATACATCTTAACACTTAAATACACCGCAGAAATAAATCTAGCCATCGTCAATGCAAGAGATATAGGAGAGCAACTAGTTGCTTTTCATATCTTACAACAAGGGTTTATTCCCTACCAATCGTATTTGAGTCTTGGGCCATTTGATATATTCATTAATATAACAATACTAATGTTGGAGTTCATGTAAAAAGAAGAAAGCAAGATACTTTGTATTTAACAGATGAAGAAGAAAAAAGACTAATGATTGCCGCGAGGAAAGGAATTATTTCCATAATAACATTCATCAAATATCTTGGAGAATTACAGTTTGAAGTAAAGTATTTCCCATTTAGTGGAAGAAAAATACATGTGGAATAAAGATTTAATGCATAAAAGACGCTATCATCAATTACAAACCCAAGAACATTTAGTATTCTTACGATTTTAGTTTTGCAGTTAACTCATCAATTTAGCATATAAACTCATCATGTTAAATTAAGAATATTTCAAAAATGTAGCGTAATCATTCGCACTCCAACTTCTTCTTCAAAAAATTCTCAACACCAATCTTCAGTTCATCAGCATACTTTGTATAACCAAGTCTCTTCATGGTCTCGCATGGATAATCTGAACAAAAAGCACAATATTCTACTTTTCTCTCAATTGCACATTTCCTAATAGGACAATCTGGCCATCCATCACCCATCTTGCAACCAAGGCATAATTTTGATTTTGAGAAGAATTCCAACACTCTCCAAAACTCATCAAAATTATACCCATGTTTCTCACAAATCTCCTTAAGAAAACTCGTTCCAAGGTGCTTAATGTAATTCAAAATATCCTGAAATTTCTTCTTAAATTCCCCAGTATAAAAGGGACATAATCTACAATAAAATCCACAATAAGCGATTAACTTCTTTTCTAACGCAAAAATGTCATTAGAACACATGTTAATCACTATATTTAAATAAGAACCCAAGAATTATTTTTGGGAAAATCTATGAAAATTTCAGAAGAGAGATTACGCAAGTATCTGCGAAAGATTGATCATATTCTGACTTGTATATCATACATTAATGAATGGCTACGAGGAATAACACCAAATGATTTTTTACATGACATTAAAACGAAGTTGGCGGTTTATAAAGCGGTTCAGGAAATTGTTGATGCTACAATGGATATTTGTGCAATGCTTTATAAAGATATGGGAATTCCACCAGCTGATGATTATACGAATATCGAAAAACTTTATGAGAAGAAAGTAATAGATGAATCTCTCAAAGATGCATTATTTAGATCAAATGGTTTAAGAAATAGGTTAGTTCATCATTATAATAAATTAGATGATACTATCGCCTATGAATCAATTACTGAATTAGTTCCAAAAATACTAGAGTTCGTTGAGGTGATTAAAAAATGGATTTACTCGAAATAAAAAATAGGCTAAAGTTTCTTGAGAATTTTAAAGAAATACATTCAGTCTTAATTTTTGGTTCTCACGCTCGTGGTGACATAACTAGTAGAAGTGATGTTGATGTATGCTTGGTTATGCCCAACTGTGATAATCGTCGCAGAAGAGAAATTGCAGAGCTCGCTGCTGGAAAACTGGGAGAACGATTTGATGTTAAGGTTTTTGAATTAATGCCTTTGTTTTTGAAGATTACTGTAATAAATAATCACATAATTATTTTTACGAGAAATAAGTGCGAGTTGTATGAGTACTTCTACTTCTACAGGAAATTATGGAAAGACCAAAAACACAGAAATATGCTTGGTTGAAGATTTCAGGACTATTTTAGAAGCTCTTAGAAATCAGACGGAAAATTTAAAGAGAAAGTTTAAGACACCAAGGAATGCGAATAGCTCCAAAGAAAAATCATATTAGTCAGATAATTCTTAAATTCTGTGATATAATTCCCAGAAGCTACATTTGTTTTTGTATTATTGATTATAAATTCGTGCAAAATTCATCAAAACTTTTCACACCACGATGTTGAACCTTTCTGTTATTACTCTCTTTATCACATTAATTATCTTCTCCGCTTTTGTAATGTATTCTCTGGCGTCATCTTCATCGTAATAGACAATTATAGAATAATCACTATTCATTCGAGCATCATGCAATTCGGAGAGGTATTTTCCAATCTCTTTTGAGAGAATTCCTTGTTTTATCACTTTTAATCCGAACATTGATAATAAGTCTTCATGCGTTTTTACTTGAACTCCTAGCAGTAATAATAGAGCCCTAGCAGCGTAAAATGCAGAATAATATACTCTGCTTATAGCATCATCAAATCTTCCTTCTTTTAGAAGAATCTTAGCACTTTCTAGTTTATCATGGGCTCTCTTTATTAATTGAATGACTGTCAGTTCGATTTCTTCCATAGTACTATCCCCTCTTTTTTAATTACTTTAAATAATGGATCAATGCTCTTTTCGTATTGCTGCTGGCGTGATATACAATGCAGAGACTACGATACCTTTTTCAAGAAATTCAACTCGTAATTCAGAAAATATTTTCTTGTTTCCTTTGGATTATCAGTTAAAATCAGCAGATCTATATCGCTATCTGGTCTAAAGTCTCCTCGAGCAACAGATCCAAAGAGAATTATGGCTTTTACGTTCTTGTC
>JAHKLH010000123.1 GCA_029856635.1 Candidatus Njordarchaeota archaeon | reverse complement strand
GTATGTGAGGTTTTTGCTAGTTTTTAGTCTGATTATTGATGTTGAATGAAGGTTTCTTGGATGTGGATGTGTGGTTTGTATGAGTGGGTTTTGTTGAATTGTTTAGATTATGTGTTTTATTATTGTTTTTGTTCTTGTTGTGTGGATGCAGTTTGTTGTTAGGCATTTTGTGCATATTTGTTTTCCTTTCCAAATTATTATTCTTGCTTCTCCCAGATTCATTATCTGCACTGGTATTATTGGGTATAATGATAGTATTGTTATTATTGTTTTCGTAAGGAGAATGCTCTGCTTCTTTGCCCTCTTTAAATCCTCTATTACTACTTTGAATAGTGTTCTTATTCTTGGTGCGTTTATTATTTCCTTCATGCTTCTTGGTGGCAGTTGTATTTCCTCCTTCCATTCTTTGTCTACGCATTTTATGTATCCTATTATTTCTTTTGCTTTCCATTCTTCTGTTGGTTTTCCTTCTTCGTCCAAATACGTTACTTTTATTGTGTAGTAGTGTGTTCTTGCTATTTTTATCCCTAGTTTTTCTGACGCGTATATTATGTTTGCTCCTATGAACAGTGGTGACACTGGGTTTTTCTTTTGAACGTATGCAGTGTCTAGTTTTGTCTCTAGTTTCAATATTGCATCTGCGAATTCTCTTCCTTCTGCTGTGAGATACACTCTTGGTTTTTCGCCTCTTCTTTTAACCAGTTTGAAATATATTGGATATTGTTTTATTATGCTTATTACGTGTTTTCCTTTCTTTATGCTTAGTCTCATTTTTCTTGATGCTCCGACTGCTTGTGCGATTGTTAATCCTTTGTTTCCTTTAATTTCTTCAAGCCTTAATACTATTGCGAGATCTTTAACTCTGTCACTAAAATGAACCTCATTCATTCTTTATCCCCATGATTCTCTTTATCTCATCATCAGTTGGATAATTATCTGAAATCACTTTCGGAAAAGCAATCAAGTAAGGCCAAGCATCATACTGCTTCTCCCAATAGCCAAGTTTAACTATGGCCCATCCAGTTGGAAGTCTTGTTATAAATCGTTTAACATGCCTATGATCCCATCTCGGATCTAGTCCAATGTTTTCCATCACTAAGTCGATGTCTCCTCTTCCTTGCTCATCGCTTGTTGCTAGGTTTAGAACTATTTTCATTGGTGTGTTTCCTAAAATTGATGGTGGTAGTTTTGATGGCATTTGTGTTATTGCTATTAGCCAAACGTTGTATTCTCCTAGTTCTCTGAACATTGTTTCCCAAATACTTTCGTAAATGTGGACTTGGTTTAGTATTGTTTGTGGTGGTATTAAATGTTGTGCCTCCTCAATAACCACTACTAATGGTTTTCTCCTAGGTCTTGCTAATGTTGTTTGGTATGCATATATTGATGTTGCTATCCATGATAATATGAATGCTTTGTGTTGTCCCCATAGTCCTGCTGCTTCTATTATTGTTACTTTTCCCTTTTCTTCCTCTTTGATTAAGTCTTCTATTTTCTTTCCTACTCTTTGAGTTGAAAATTGCTTGTGTAATATGTTTACTTCACTTGCATATTCCCACAATCGGGCGCGTATTGCGTTTAGTGATTCTATTTCTCCTCTTCCAGCTTTACTTATGTCTGTTTCTTCTATTCTTCTAAGGATTCTCTCAACTAGTTCTGACATTAGTGGGTAGTTCTCGAATTCCCTTCCATGATTTTCTAATACTCCCTTCTCAATGTATAATTTTTCTAATTCCTCCCTGACAATGCTTCTGCTTCTTGGGAACGGTGCGTAGGCATAAGCGAATATTTCTGATACTATGTCAGCCCACATTAAAGGAGAGACTACAATATGGTCATTAATTACTGGCGGTCTCAATGGATTTGCAATAAGAGGTGATACTTCTGGCTTTGCTAGTGTGAAGATTTTTGCATTAATATCATCATTGATGTGGTAAATTAGTTGTCTCCATGTGTTCTTCCAATCTAGGATAATTACATCAAAGTTATGTTTTAACAATTGAATAATTAGCCACATTGCTGCATTTGTTTTTCCGCTTCTTGTTGTTCCAGCAATTAAAATATGTTTCATTTTTCTTACTGGATACTCTACTACTGACTCGCTTGGTTTTGCTAAGTGGATATCCACAATTCTGCCAATTTTTATCCTTGGTTGCTCATTGTATTCTGGCGGAGTTTGCAGGAATATCATTGGTATGTCTTCAGCCAGCTTTATTCCTTTAACCTCAACTCTTGGGAAGTGAGAAACTGCTGTTAATTCTTCAGTTGTTAATTCTGTTGCAAAGAAATACTTGTTCAATGGATGCCTGCTTGCTTTAATTTCTGGAAAAACTCCTAATCTAACGTAATTAATTAGTTTCTTAGCTTCATCGGTTGTTAGGATGTAGTATCTTATTGTTTCTGGATCACTTAATGGTCCACGCAATGCTCCAGATAAAACTGTTCCTATCCTGTTAGCATCTTCCCCAGAAACAATAATACAAACATTCCACATTCCAGTATTCTTACCAAGATCGTACCTCAATTCGTGTCTCCTAATCCACCTAGCTAATCCCTCAATTAGAACATTCTTCCATTGTCTGGAGTGAGATAATGTTAATCCAGGAACAATACCACCAGAAATCATTTGCGTTGCCCCAACAACAAAACCTTCAACAACCCCCATTGCGTCTGATACCGTTCTTGCTTTAGAATGTGATTCCCCAATAGTTTTAGAAATTCCATGAGTTTCACCAAGAGTCTCCCCCTTAGTAATCCCACTTGATACCCCCGTTGTTTCTGATGTTCCTTTTGTAGTTCCTATGGTCTCTCCAGAAGTTCTTGTCTCTATTCTCCCCCTTGCAAATCCTTTGGTCTCTGATAATGCGTATGATTCGCTAATTCCCTTCGTTTCTCCCACGGTTTTAATTACTCTCATTTCCCATCCTCGGCTCCTACTTAAAGTCCATGATTGCATTTTGGAGATAGCGTAGGATGAAAATCTGCTTTTGCTTACTTGCGTGCTTATTCCAAAAACATTAGTTATTCCTCGGCTCCTAATTATTTGCTCCTGCTCAATTTTTCCGATCATTGATGATTGTTGATAATTAATTGCCCTTCCCTGAGATACTTCCATTCCCTCGGTAATGTCTCTTCCTATTCCAAATTGATATGATTTCCCATATTGCTGTGTTCTCATGAATGATGCTGATATTGAATTAGAGTATGTTCTTCCTACTTCCTCTGAAAATGTCAATGCTTTGGACTGAAAGACTCCCCTTTGATACTGAGACTGAATTCCAATTCCTTGTTGGTACTGATGTGCGAATCCAAATCTTCTGCTAAATCCCCACTGATGCATTGATGAGATTGATTTAGATAAATATTCACTTCGGGAGAATGATCTGCTCCACATCCATCGCTGAGATTCTGTCATTCCAAAAGATTTTGACAAAGAATGTGAGCGAGAAAATGAGTCATATGAACTTTCATGATAACCACCTTCAGCATGAGCTATGAAGCTTACCCCTCCTCCAGCATTCCATCCAGTTTCTTTTCCATGTGTTTCCGTAAATGTTCCACTTTCAGTTAAGCTTTTACTTAATGCAATTCCCTGCGATCCTCCTACCGTTTCGCCCCTACTAACTTCTAATCCTCTAGTCATTTCTCTTGTTATTCCCCTTAAAGTACTCCAGCCATACTCTCTCAATAAATTAACTCCTCTAATCATTGTAGCTGTTTTTCCATAGGACCATGCTCGAGAGACACCATAAGTCTGTATTCTTCCATGAGTTAATACATGAGAATAGCTTGAGCCTCTTGTAATTGTTTTTCCAGTTTGAATCCCAGCCATCAATGTTTCTCCGTAAATTTCATTAAATCTCATTGTTTTGCTCATGATTCTGGAATTACTCCAATTGTATTGAATACCTTGTGAGAATCCTTGTTGATAAGAGAATCCTCTTGTTAACCCCTCAGATACTTGTTGAGTAATCCCATATTGTTTTATTTCCCCATGAGTTATTCCAATACTTTCTCCTCTGCTAACTGTTTCACCTACGGATTTTCCAAAACTTGACGTTATTGTTGCAGTAATCCCACGTCCAACGCTTTCACTATAATGTCTTAGGATTGAGAATGTTTTTGATTTCATTATCGTTTCTGATGTAATTTCTTGAAAACTAAATCCTTTAGAGACTTGAAAACTCTTAGAATGATGAGCTTGCAAAATTATAGTGCGTGATTTTTGATGAATTGAATGCTTTTGGTAAACATGCGTTTTAATTTTCTCAATTGAAATAGATCTTGATTCCATCACATTGTGTCCAACACTACTCCCAATTGAATGATATGTTGTTTTCCCTAATTGTGCCGTAGAAATTCTAGTTTCTGCGAATACTGCTGGTAATGAAACATAAAAAGTCCACGCATCAGTTCCCTGCATTCTCGATTCTAAATCTGACAGCAACTTCCTTATCCTAATTATCCTATTGATTATTTCGTTTCTACTCATAGGTTTAGCTAATACTGTTATTTCAGCATTTGACTCAAGTAATCCTCTCCATATAGTTTCTAGGTGATATTTGGCACTTTCCTCTTTTAACTCTTCCTGAACTCTAGCTGGTCTAGAGGGAATTCCAAGTATAATCCCAATATTTTCATCATAATTTTCTGGGAATAGTTCCCTTGCTTTATCCAATTTTAATTTTTCATATTCAACTTGAGGAAATCTTGATTTCAAAACAGCAATCAACTTTTCCCTATTTTCCAATGCTTTTCTCTTAACATCATCATAATTCTTATCCTCACCAATAGCTCCAATTACCAAATAAATCTCATTGTCAAATCTCCTAACCTTAACCATAAATGGAATATTTTCGCCCCAAAGTGCTGTCAAAAATTGATCAAATTCCTCAAGGAACCACCTATCAGGATCAACCTGCCTCATAAGATGCGAGACTTGAGGCTGAAGTCTCGGTACTCTAGTTATCCTAATTGGGGATATTGCAACATATTTCTTGTTTTTATTGATTACCTCTACTATGATTATCTCTACTTCATCGTTCTTATTAACCCAGTACTCAATTGATGAAATAAAAACTTTCTTAGTTTGTTTAATTATCTTTTTCCAGTGTTTCTCATCTATTTCGAGGTACATAAATAATCACTTAATGTTTTTTTCTATAAAAAATAAACATAAATTAAATATTCTATACATTAAATTTTAGATATTAAATGATGCCATACGTGATTAATTATGAAAAAAGCTT
>JAHKLH010000122.1 GCA_029856635.1 Candidatus Njordarchaeota archaeon | reverse complement strand
CTTTTGTACTTATGATTATTTGATGTTTATTTATTTGTTTTGTGATTAAATTAGTTTTGATATTTCCAAAATTATTAGAAAATATGAGCAAATTAGCAATAAAATAAGACAAAACTAAGACTTATCAAGAAAGTGCAAAAATGTCAACATGAGCGTTATCTTAGATATATTAATATCTTAGTTATTGATACTAAAATATCCCGGGGGATATAATTAATGATGCGTTATTTACGGCGCTGGTATTACTATATAGGCTTATTTTTGATTTATACTATTGTATTCATTGGTAGTGTAGCTAGTGTTCTCTTGCGTGCAATAACTGCTGTGATGGTACAAGAAACAATGCAATCAATTTTTCTAGTTGCATTATTAACGACTGCATTCATGATTGGTAGAAGTATTTCCGCATTTTTAACAGGATTTATTTCTGACAAGGTTAGGAGGAAAAACTTATTAGCATTTCTAGGATTCTCATTACTAACACTTGTGAATTTTTCCTACTTAATATTACCGGTAGAATTCTATCATTTTCTGAGATTCCTCATGGGCATTTCATCAGGTATTGCTTGGCCTATGATGCAAAGACTAGTTTTAGACTTTAGTCCTGAAAAAAGAAGGCATAGGTCAACAAGCGTGTATTTTCTTCTCGGATGGTTGGGACTTACCGTAGGGTATTACGAGTTTGGCAGAATCCCCGATGAAATTGCCTTGATACTAGCAATTCTCTTATTTGTAATCATAACATTACTAACTCTTTTCCTTAAACCACCAGAGTCTAAAATAGTGACTACAAAAAAGACTAAAAGAAGAAAGGAAAGAAAGCTCATACCACCTATATCTACAATTGTGCTTCTATCGCTGTGCTTTGGAATTAGCATTGGGGTTATTTCAGTTGATTTTCTAGTTGGCTATTTAATGATAAAATTCAAAACGAAAATAGACGTTAGTAATATTCTCACGATGGCATCATTATTCGGTTTCATTCTCTCATATTTCCTTGGATGGAGCTTAGATAAATATCCTAAAAAGAGCACTGTTTTCGCATCAGCTTTGTTAATCCCCATTGGTTTATTTGGATTTCCATTTGCAGAAACAAAAGAAGCAATGATTGCAGACATTGCATTTATAAGAGCGTCTGTTTCTGGATTTAGGCCTATCTTAATAGCTCAGGCAAAAGCAGAAAAGAAGACCGGGTTACGAATTGGTATAATAAATTCCGTTTCTAATATAGCTACAAGTATAATGTTAGCATTCATTGGATATGTTATTGAACTCCAACTAACACTAGTAATATTCATAGCAATTGGAATGCTATGTTTTTGTATGATATTTGCAGCTCTTTTATTGTGGAAGACTTAACAATATTAATATTTTAAAGAGGCCATGATTAATTTTAATAATGAAATGTGATTAAAATCTCAAAAATTCCTAAAATATGATTGTTAAACATCAATGACAATATACCTACAAATCCAGTGTTCATTTTGATGATTCTATGCTCCTCAGAAATTAACAAGGTTCAATAGATAATATTCATAAGAAAGAGTATATTTAGAATATAATAGGAAGACATAAAAAAGGGCGAAAGATATTGCTACAACGTACTGTTATAACAGTACTTTTATCATTTCTTCTAAATCAATTTTTCTTAACATTAAGTATACAACAGGATTTTTCGATACAAGCTTGTAAGTGGACATTAGACTGGACAATATACCCAACTAAACTCCACTTAGGTACCACGGGTTATGTAATAGTGTGGGTTAGGAATATTGGTGATTTTGAGCTTTATATTTACAAGATATGGCTCCAATGGGACTGGAACGGTAATTTCTCACACTCTAAGGATACTAATGTATACCTTAGCATAGGCGAAAAGAAATACGTGGGCAGGATTTATTTTTCGGTTCCAGAGGACATTACACCTGGATATCATGCATACAGGCTTGGAATATCAGTCAAATACAAAAGCAAGCAGTCCTGGATTGATATAGGACGCGTATGGAATGATTGGGAAACAATTGAAATCTTAGAAAAACCAAGTATTTCGCTTGAAATTTATACTTTCTTACGTCTTCTTTTCGACATTAGTATGCTCATTTGTCTACTTGGTCTCGCTTACTTAAGCTTCAAAACTAGGCAAAAAATTAAGGAGAAATTTAACGAAGACTCCTTAGTGATGATTTAGTTAGTATCTTATCAAAGTCTTCAGTAATGATCTTGTTAATATCATTTCCCTCAATCGCATTAAAAATACTTGTCAATGATCTCAAGTATCTTCTTTTTAAACTGTTTAACAGTTTTTTGTCTAATTTTGTTTAGTGCTATTATAACTATGCTATCTTACTTGTGACAAATATTTCTTTCTTGCCTTTGGTAAGCAATGCTATTCCTCCATGGTTATCAGTTGCTCGTTTGAGAATTTTCATTACTCACATTATCATCTCATGTTATAAAGATATTACAAAATTTCCTCCTATGAAGAGATAATGTTAGCTTGAGAAGATTTTCTGAGAACTCATGTATTAACTTTTTAGAAGGAATAAGGAAAAGAGATGCTTATTGCATTAATTAAAAAATTTGCTGTAAGAAATACGCACGCTCTTGACGACTCTTTTGCGCTTTTTGAGTTTTCCTGATTTCATTGTTTGTTTAATCATCAAATTTAATGTGAATTCAGTGATTTCCTAAGTTGCACACAAAAATTCAAGCTATTCACTATTCAAATTAAAACCAAACAAAACAAGAAATTCCTCAGATGAAAAATGTGCAAAAAAGTCGTCATAAGCGTCGTGAGAAATTATGTAAACTTGATGATTATTTATATTCCATAACATTAAAAAATGGGAAGTGGTAGGAAAAATGCTTCATGTGATACTTTTAAGTGACGTTTATTATCCATTCATGTGTGGAGTGACAAGAGTCGTTGATATTTTTCGTAAAGAACTTCCTAAGTATGATGTGAAAGTCTCGTTATTTGTTCCTGCCCCAATTAATAAAGCATACAAAATTGAGGAAAGGGGGAGTATTGATATTATTCTAATTAAATCATGGCGTCTTCTTGGATTATATTCAGAAATAAAAGCTCCTGAAATTGTATCTGCATACTATTCGATTAGAAGATATCTTGAAAATAGTTTATCTGATGAGGATTACATAGTGATTCATTCACATTCTCCCTACGTAATTATGTCTCTTTTGAGGCTATTTGGTTGGAGAAGAGGAATAAGATTTCCAATAATCTTTACTTATCATACTCTGACGAAGGACTACTTAGAGAAACGCTTTGGAAAACTATCTAAGGGTTTCGTGATGCTAGACAGCGTTTTTCTTACAAACGTCATTAAACGTGCTTCAGTAGTTATAACTCCAACAGATTACGCAAAGGATATTCTACTAGACTCAATACCACGAGCTTTCAAAATCTTAAAACGCAAATTCGTTAAGATACCTAATCCCATAGATCGAGATAAATTCACAACACCACAAAAGCGAGCGAGTGATTTCTTTGATTTTCTTGAGGATTATAACTACGCCATTTGGGTAGGTCGAATTAGTCATGAAAAGAATATTCCTTTTTTGATGAAGATAATCAGTGAACTTCCATACCAACTGGTAATTGTAGGAAAAGGCCCATTACTTTCATATCTGAGAAAAATTGCACCAAAGAATGTCCATTTAGTAGGTTTTGTAGAAGAGGAAGTATTGAAAGCACTTCTACATTTTGCTCGATGTTTTGTCATATCTAACACATTTGAAACATTATCTCTCGCAACCATAGAGGCAATGGCACAAGGGGTTCCAATAGTCTCATATTACAAGGGAGGCTACACAGAATTCCTAAAACATGGTAAAAATGGATTTATCTTTAGAACACTTAATGAGGCTCGAGAATATATTAGGAAATTATTCACCAATGATACCCTACGAGAAGAAATGGGAAAACATGCCAGAGAAACAGCAATGAGGTTTCACCCCGATGTTATAATTCCAAAGTATTTGCGGCTTTATAAATTCCTCGCAAAACCTCTTCGAGAACTCAAAGCGAGCTAAATTTAGGTCATATCTCCACATGTGCAGATTGCATCGTGAATAATCGAAAACAAATCTTCCATGCCTCGATTTTTAAGTGCAGAAATAGCGACTACTCTTGTTGGTGGAACAAAAGCTTTCAAAACATTAACTAATTGAGATGACATTTCTCCAAACACGCCAAAATCTTGTGCAACAAATTTAGAAAAGTTAGAAGTGTTAGAAAAGAATTCTTCAAACATTCTCATCACCTGTGATCCAGCCAAATCAACTTTATTTAGAACAGAAACTACATTAATATTCAAGTGAAATCTTATAGCCAATGCCAACAAAATTCCCATCACTACGTCAGATGGTTTCCTTATTTGTGTCGCATCAATTAGAAAAACAGCTACATCACTTGAAACATCCTCGCGAATCATGGAAATAATTTTGTTTCCCAATTCCCTAAAAGCGAATAACTCAAGCTGACCAGGGGTATCCACTAGTAAAAACTCCGATTTTTCAAGCAAACTTTTCATCTTATTTATAACCAAGTCAACTTTCTCTAACAGAATTTCAATCGATCGCAGTAGACCTCCATTAGGTCCTAGCTTTTCTTTGCGCATAATTTCCCATAAATTAACAATAGTTCTCACATCAAAAGCAGGTTTATAGGGTAGGACTTCTGCTCCAGGATCAAGATTAACAATACTCACCGCGAAACCATTCTTCAAAAGCCATTTTGCAAAATTAGCAGTTAGGGTAGTCTTACCAGATACAGCAGTTCCAAGAAAATAGACGATACTCATTTTTATTCCCCTAACATCCATGAAATATAAATTCGTGAGTAGGTTTTAAATCAGGGGTTCAATGTTCATTTAGTCTAAGAACATTAAGAATTAATTAGTCATCATAACTTTGGTTTGGTTGTGGAAGTATCCTTCATAATTCCAACTTTTTAAGCACATATTCTCTCGAACCTAATCCAAGTTTTTCCGCGTATTTTAAAATAATTTCCCAATCAATTTCATGTAATGCACGAAAAACATCCTCAATTTTTTCTCCAGGCTTAACTTTTTCCGAGAGTGCAGAATCAGGAAGTACGAACGCTTTGTTTATCATATCAACAGAAGCCTTATCTATTGCGACTGGATCCCGTGAAGCAAAAATTCCAATATCATTAACAATTGGTATATCTGCTGCAGCAAAACAATCACAGTGTGGAGTTATTTCAAGTGCGAAATT
>JAHKLH010000121.1 GCA_029856635.1 Candidatus Njordarchaeota archaeon | reverse complement strand
ATAACAAATGTTTATCATTAACTAGAAGAATATAATTATCATGAGGGAATATAAACTAAGAACCTTTTGATTTCGTTAGTATTCAATGGAAAGAAAAGTATTAAAAAAGACTTACGCAGGAATATCCAAAATAACATGATTACTTATGTCATCCGAAATATCAACACTTTCAAACAATATTCCATTTTTAAAAACTCTTTTTGATAAAAGATGCTTTATAGAAATATGTCCAAAGAAAACGTATTTCACTTTATTGCTTTGAATTATAGGAACTGCTAGTTTGTCGCTACCATAGTAAGCTGTCCAAAAGTCTTTAAATCTATCATTTGTAAATCTAACGAAGTCTCTTAGTGGAACAAAGTGAAGAAGCACAATTACTTTGTTTGAGTGAGCTAAAGTCAGTTGTTTTTCAAGATGCTTTAGGTTTTCTTTTAGAACTTCCTCATTTGACATGTTAAATTTTGTATAGACAACATCATTCCATATCCAATTATCAATAACTCCCCTATCAAAATCTTTTTTCTTAAAACCAAGATGCCAAGGAGCAAAACTATAATCATACCATCCCGGAACACCAACGATTTCTACTTCTTCCATAAAGGGACTATCCCAAAGTAGAAAATCGCCGAATTCTTCAAAGGTTTCTGAGTATACATCAACTAGATCCCAAGAAGTCATGCCTCTTCTCATTGCACTTTTGCTTAACCAGAAATCATGATTTCCCATCACCGCGACTACTTTTAAATTCTTTTTCCTTCTATGAATTTTCCTGAAAAATTTTCTAAGCCAATGCTTGTTTGCAAAATTTATGATGTCACCACATATAGCTAAAATATCTGGTGATGTTTCTTCAATCAAGTTAAGTAGTTTAATGAATATCCCTGGCTCCCGTGGATAATGTATGTCTCCAATAATTAACAATTTCATGCTTCTCAAGAATGTATTTAAAAGTATACTTTTTATTGCTTTGGGAAAAAGAATGATTATGCGAGTAAAGTATTTCTTTTTACTTATCAAAAATTCATTAAAGCTTTTCATTATTTTTCTATTAATAGTATTTCTCCTCATCTTTCTTTCGGGTATAGACTTAACAGCAGAAAATATTGCTCTTTTACTCACTCTAAATTATGTACCACGCAATATGATTGAAGCCATAGTTCAAGTAGTTATTATGCTCTTAGAACTGTCTCCATTAATGGCTTTTGTTGAAATGATTACTTTTTCTGAAGAAAACAAAGCAGAGGCAAAAGCTAAGTGCATGCAAAATCACATAGTTGTTGTTGGATGTGGTCATTTGGGAAAAAGAATTGTTAATTTCTTGATAAAAATGAAGATTCCTTTCGTTTTGATTGTTCGTCCTGAAGATAAGATAGAAAATGAGGTTGTGATTACACTACTGAAGAAAGGATTTCCTATCGTCTTTGGAGATGCCATGGTTGCGGAGACTTTGGAAAAAGCTAATATTAAAAACGCTTGTGCAATAATTATTGCAATAAACAATGATATGATAAATCCTATTATAGCACAAAAAGCGAAAAAGTTAAATCCAAAAATACGAACAGTTGTCCGAATATTTGATGATTCGCTCGCGGAAGTACTAAGGAAAAGTCCTTACATAGATGAGGTAATTAGTACTACAGATACTGCATACAGATTTTTCGTTTTCGGTGCATGCTTTAATGTCGCACCAGAAGAACGTTTAATAACTTTTAATGTAAACAAAAAATTGGCTGGAGTAAAGATAGATAATCTTGAGAAACTAGGAATTGAAATTGTCGCATTAAAACGAAATGGGGAATGGATTAAGCCAAAATCTGAGACAACACTTAAGCATGGGGATAAGATCGTTGTAGTTGGAGATATAGAATCCCTCTCAAATTTTATGAAGAAATTCTTGATATCTTAGGTTTTGAGAGAAATCCTTATCTAAGTATTATTCAAGTAAATTGAGTTCTCTGAAGAATTGCCTAATGAATTCCAGAATTACCTTAACACGTTTTAAGGCTAACTTCTTTCCAGTCTCTGTATTCATTAATTTGGGCAATTTCAGAATTTTTTCAAAGAAATGCCCCAAACTTTCCCCTTTAGTTGGATCCTCAGGATTATAAAGTTGTCTTTTCAGATGCCCACCATAAGCAAAAACTCTTGCAATACCTATTGCTCCCAACGCATCTAACCTATCCACATCCTGGAGTATTGCTGATTCAAAGGATGATGGTTTCAATTTTGCTGAATAACTGTGTTCATTAATAATTCTCGCAACGTCGTCGGCTATATCATCAAAGTTTTTGTTTTTAAGAAATTCCCTAGTAAATTTTGCTGAATAAAAAGCATGATTTTCCTTGCCTCGCATTATATCATGAAATAAAGCGGAAAATACGATTTTTCTAAAGTCACCTTTTCTCTCGTGCCACCATATGTAGATAGCAAGCTCAAATACTCTAAAACTGTGTTCAAGCTCATGACCCGGTATATTAGGATAAGAAATCTCCCTCAATGCTTCAGATAACAATAAACCCGCTTGCATAATAATATCTTTCTCAATTTTTCGTAATTTAACACCAACTCTCTCCAATTTGATAATTGAATTTTGGAGACGTTTAATAATAAAATCTCTCATTATCTTCCCTGTTAAAAAAAATCATAATTTCAAATCATAATAAATATAAATTCAAATCAAAAATCTAAAAGCATAATTACTAACAAAGTAGAAATTAGTGTAAAATTAATGATCTTCCTACATTCAATTTGAATATGACTAAAGAGTATTAATTTCAATATAAACTAAACCAAGAGAGTTCCTATGAGTTAAAAACATCAATATGATGAAAGAATCATTACAGCGTGTCTGGAATTTTTGGATGGATTAACTTCAACCCAAATTCCTCAAGAGGTTTAAAGTCTGATTCATTGAATGTCCAAAGTGGAAGATTATGCTCAATACACAAAACTCCAATGAATAGATCTCTATCATCAATTCTAATTCCACGTAACCTTAGCGTATTCCATACACTACAGAGAATTTCAACCGTACGGTTTGATGGCCAAAGCACACTGAATATCCTCTCAAGTTTCTTCTTCATTCTTCTTATTTCTTCGTCAGATTTTCCTATGGCCTTTAATCCCCTCAAGAATTCATACAAAGACACCCATGTTATATACATAGTGTAGAAAAGGGGAAGTTTATCAAGAATTCTTCTTTTTCTAAGAAAAATTATGACATTCGTGTCAATTACAAATTCATTTTCCTCCTCCACTTCAATTTCACCTCTTCAAGTATTTTCTCCATTTTTATTGCATCTTCCTCAGTAAACATGCGGTTTAGTTCCATTGCAGCTAAGAGTTTATCAAGCATCTTTGCTTTTTTAAGAAGTTCACGCAAGAAAGCATCCCATGTCATTTCCTTTTTTTCTTTCTCAAGAATCTTCTTTGTTTGCAAGGAAATTGTTATTGTTGTTTTCTCAAGCATCGATATCTCCAAGAATAATTATAGCATTATGGAATTATAAAATTATAATATTTGTATCCCATTAAGGATTACTGTGATCGAATTTTATCTTTTGATAATGAATTAATCATTTAAGTTATGCAAATCTTCATTATGTTTTAATGTGGAATTATGATGTATATTTAGTTTTAGAGAGCTGGGGATTAAAGCGTGAAAAAAACTCTGATAGTATTGTATGCAATAATGTTATTCGTAGTTTTAACATGGACTATTGTTGGTATTATGTTTCCAAAAAGAATATCAATAAGAATCGCTGGATCCACTACAGTTTATCCGTTATCACTCAAATGGGCAGAAATTTACATGCAAATATATCCTAATGTAAGCGTTGAAGTAACTGCTGGTGGAAGTGGCTATGGAATAGATGCGGCAGCTCGAGGGATTATTGATATAGGTGCATCTAGTCATCCAATGACACCAGAACAAAAAGAAAGATATCCCATGCTTAAGGAAATCCCTATAGCTCTTGATGGTGTAGCAATAGTTTTAAATAAAAAGGTCAATAAAACATTCAAGTTAACTTTAGACATGGCTGTTGCAATATTCAGCGGAAAAGTAAGAACTTGGGAGGAACTCGAAGAGTTATTTAATGTTACTATAGATGCAACAGGAGATATTCATGTCTATGTTAGGGCGGAAGCAAGCGGAACAACAGAAATGCTCACACTTTGGCTTAGCTCATCAAGTGATTGGCCATATGGTCATGGTGAAGTAATTAATTGGCCAAACTGGTTCATACGCGTTGAAGGAAACTATGGAATTGCAAGTCACGTGAAAAACGATCCAAATGGCATAGGTTATGTTGGTTTAGCATATGTAACAGATGAATTTCTTGTTGCCGCGGTACAGAATCCTTCAACAGGAGAATTTGTTTTTCCCACAATTGACACAGTGAAACGTGCATGTTATAACGTAACAGACGTTGGCGAGTCCATAATAAATCGAAACATAAGTGGCGCTTACCCAATAGCAAGAATGTTATATTATATCATTAATATCGAATATACTAAAGGAAAAACACATGTACTCAAATTTTTATTATGGGTTTTAACAGATGCTCAAGTATACGTTAAAGACGTAGGTTATGCAGACATAAGCAATACGACCGTTCAAGAAATATCATTGGAAATAATTCTAGAACTTATGAAATAAACTTCAAAAACATTAAGTAATACCAATCTATTTAACCATGTGTTCTCTTGCTTCTCTAACTTTCTCAGACCATTTTCTCGCAAGCAGATCACGAACCGGCTTGTAAACTTTCTCATAGAACTGCCTCTGAGATAATAATACTTCTTTACTAAATTGACTCACATATTCTACTGCTTCCTTCCAAATTTCGTCAAATATTGGCGAAAATCTTGATTCAATTTGTCTCCTAAAATCTTCCTCTGTTTGTGGTTTATTTCCAATAATAAAATACGTTTTACCACCAATTTCAGTAACGTACGCACCCTCATCTCCGAGGAAAAACATGTTCTCTTCCTTCTTTATAGGTTCTCTTTTCAATTCCTCCCTTGAAACTCTACGACGAGAAATTCGTGTTACTGCTTTTCTTCCTCTGAAATAGCCTTTCTTCGCTGCCGCGTAAAAGATTGCACGATTGAGTCCCCAACTTTTTGCTAAATCTAATGGTAATCCGAGAATATAGGCTCGAGCAGCTTGAAGCACAGCCATAACTTGAAAACGTCCGACAGACAAAATAGGCACCCTAAAGCAGATATAGTATCAAATTATTCAAGAAGATTTTTCATAGAAAATATAATGT
>JAHKLH010000120.1 GCA_029856635.1 Candidatus Njordarchaeota archaeon | reverse complement strand
GAATTAGCTTATATCTTTTTATGTCTTGTGCGATAAGTTCCTGTCCCGCAGATGAGCACATGAACATGTAATCTCTTGCAATTACAACACCAGGTAATTGAGACACGAATTTCCTTCCTTCTTTAACATCCACCGCACCAGCAATGTTTTTTCCGCAGTGGCAAATATATACTCCAATTCTTATTTCTTCATGTGACATTCAGGCTCACTCTCAAAAACAAAAAATAGTTTTTCTGTAATGTATTAACCTTCTAAAAGATTAGATGAAAAATATTTTTCAACTAAAATTATAAGACGCCCAATACTTTGAAAAGTACCGCACCAAGGAAGGGAACAGAGACATTATCATCAATAACATCTTGTCTCTCTGCTATGCTGACAACCAGAGCAATTATGAGTGTAGTAATGATATCTGCCTGTAGAAATATGTATATGATAATTGAGCATACAATAAACATGGCAAGGGTTCCATACCAATGCTTGTGTCTCCTTGGAATTTTTGTTCCATAAAATCGAACAAGCCCGGTAACAGCATCTCCAAGCGCCATAAATAACATAAGGACACCAGCAACGATGCGAGTTTCCCAAAACAGAATCGAGATAATCAGCCAGCTAAAACAGTAATATACCTCACCAACGTTTTCCTTAAGTTGAAAAGACTCAATTTCTTTTGCTCTTACATGTGGTATTGCAGTCATTATTGTGAAGAATAATGCGAATACCCAGAACACGTAAGGGTAATTAAACCAAAACATATATGCAAGAACTGCGGGAACTGTTGATAAATGAATGAGTTTTCGATTCACCCAAGGGTTTGTCTTTCCTTTCTTATGTAATTTCTCAGTTAATGCGATTGTTGCCATTATGATGAAAAACAACACAATTCCTAAAATAACATCAAACAAAAACAAGTTAATATCCAAATTAAGCACCAATTAATGAAATTCAAAGATTCAAAATGATTAAAATTAAAACTAACATCACTTGCTATTAAAGAATTATTGTTTTAAAAGTTAACATATCAAACTGAAGTATATTTGCAAATCAAATGTAGTAACCTATGAGATCAAACAAGATGTTAGCGTACCGGAATACAGAATCTCTGATACCTTTTCTCTTCGCAACTTCCACAGCAAGTAGTTGTAGCGGAATCACATTAATAATTGGAGCAAGGAACTCTGGAACTTCCGGAAGTTCAATTGTAATTTTCGGTTTAATGTTTACAGATGATACAAATTTACGGTCAGCGATAAGAATAGTGTTCACTTTCAGAGTTTCAAGAGCATTAAGTAATTTCAATATTCTTTCTGAGCTTTTTCCATTTGATGCTACGATTATTACAACGTCGTTTGACGTTAAGGATAAGAAAGGATAATGACAAAATTCTTCGGCTTCGAATGCAATTGAATGCAAATAAGCAAGCTCTCTAAGTTTAGCTGCCCCGAATAATGCACTTGCATAACATGGACCTGCACCAGTTAAATAGATCACATCATAGTCTGCAATTTTTTCCGAAACTGTTTTTGCGAATTCTCGTGACATATTAATTACATTTCCTACCAAAGATGGAATTTTCTCTATAGTCTTAATAACACGCTCAGGTATTTCTATTTCAGCTTCCTTTGCTAAATCTTGTGCTAAAATTGTCAAGGCATACATAGCACAAACACTTGTGGAAGTAGGGGCACCTTTTCCTCGAGCACGTGTTATAATACAAAAATCCGCCTCCCTTGCAAGAACGGAATTCTCGCTATTCGTTAAAGCTATTGTAGTAATTCCTTTTTTCTTAGCATATCGCAAAGCATCAACTGTTTTCGCTGTTGCTCCGCTTGCTGATATTGCGATTAAGCAATCATCGTTTGAGAATTTTTGTCTATAAAGAATCTCATGTGATTCTTCAGCATAAGCACTTATTGGTGTAAGTGCTTCGAAGAGGTATACTCCGTAAATTCCGACGAAATAACTATCTCCACAACCAACAAACCAAAGATTCTTCTTTGTCTTTAAAGTGGTGATTATTGTGTCCATGCTTTTCTCAACGGATTTTTTAGTCTCTATTAAGTCTTGAGGAATATTCACTATTGTTTTTTCAGTTTCTTCAGCGATGGTCATTTTGAACTCCAAAAAATCATAAAAGATATTATTCGAGTGTTTATTTACAGTTAAACAAGTATTGAAATTTCGTGTTTCATTGAAACGTTTTTCTCTGCACATGAAGAATTAATGTTTTCCAAAAGCCTACGTTCTTCGATGAAGCTAATATAATCGCTTCAAAGTCTTTGGATCAAGTGTTATGAAATAGCCATCGCCTGCGTAGTAAACTTGCTTCGCTTTTTCCAGATTAAGAATTTTTCCTTTTAACATGCCCCTTCGTACCCATGCATGAACAATTTCTCCGACGAAAAATGTGTGATCTCCTACTGGATGCTTTGCATACAGTTTGCATTCTAGGCATGCTATGCTTTCTTTAATTAATGGTGCAGTAATTTTAGCGGCTTTCATCTTTGTTAAGCCTAACATTTTGAACTTATCTACGTCACGTCCAGAAACATTTCCAGCATCCCAAACTTTTTTCACAAGCTCAAATGGAAGAAAACAAATTCCAAAACATTCGTATTTTTCTATTAGCTCGTGAGTATATCTTCCAGGAGCAATAGATACTCCGAACAATGGGGGTCTAAATGATAGGTAGGTCACCCAACTTGCAGCCATCATATTTCCTTTTTCGAATGTACCACTGGTTATAAGTGGAGTTAGTTTCGGATAGGTAATGTAACAATAGATTCTCGGATCGGTTACTGGAATAAATTCATTTGTAGACATAGTGGCACCAAAGTATGAAATATAGTATTGCATTGTTAGTATTTTTAGTTAATTACACATTATGAATTCTCCCCGATATTTTTTAGCATTCCAACTAGTTTCCGTGATTTTTAAAATCTAATTAATTAAATGCAAGCTTTGTGAGGGTGCATGGGAGGAATTAGAGAATGGTTGTGGTTTGTGAAGAACATAATATTGACGATAATTTATGCGGTAGTGTCGTTGCCGCTATACCACATCGTTGCGGAGCTTTCTGTCAAATTAAGCACACCACACATTCTTTTCACACCAATAGATTGGATTATTCCATTTATAGGGTATTTCTCTATCTTCTATGTGTTCGTGTTTTATCCGTACATCCTTTTCACATTTGGATACTTTGCATTCGTAAAACCAGAGAAATTCAATAAGTACTATGTCGCATTGATGCTAATTTATGCGATATCATATATAATTTACTTGGTTTTCCCAGTAATGATGATAAGGCCGAAACCAGAAGAGTTACCTAAAGACTTCTTTTCTCAAGTTATGGCAAAGTATTATGAATCAGATCCGCCTTACAATTGTTTTCCATCCCTACACGCTGCTACGTCAACTTTGACTGCATATTGGTTAAGTAGAGAAGAAAAAACGAAAAAGTACAAGTGGTTATGGTGGTCTATCGCGGTAATGGTGATGATAAGTACTCTCTTTGTTAGACAACACGTTATTGCAGATGAAATTGCGGGATTCCTAGTAGCGTATTTCTGCTCATACTTCGCTGATAGGAAAATTAAGGAAGGAAAACCGTTTGAGAAGTACTTCATACCACGAGTTATATTCACAATAGTACTAGCAGGCTTAGTAACAATATTCATTATCTCTGGATACATTCCATGAGCATTCCTCTAGTTTAACCTAACAAATAAAAGATTTTCGCAATACTCTTTAATGAAAATGATGAATTCGCCGGGTCCTGACAGGCTGATGACTGCGGAACCCTCTGACGGTGTTCAAGTTAAATACAAACATCCTTGATATGTAAAATAAGAAACATGGGAACATGAATGAACCTTAAATTCATAACTGTTCTTAAGGAAGCCATTAGAGTTTTCTTGTGGACATATTTTGTGTTATATCTAGATGTAATAGGTTTCTCAGTCATAAAAATTGGGTATATCCTTTCAATCGGAAACTTCGTATATTTCATTGGATATTTGTTAAGCGGACCCTTGACGGATAAGCTTTCTGCATCCCTAGCATTAAAATTATCATTATTCATTTTCTTTGTTAGTCTGCTAGGAATGCAATTTGAAAATTTCATGACTATATTATTCGGTTTCTCATTCTTTAACTTTGCACAATCAATTGGGGATGTTGCAATTCCAATTCTTATCGAATCAACAAAAACTCGTAGTTCCAGAGTTGAATTCGCAATATTTTCTGGTCTCGTAAGCATTGGTGATGCGATAATTCTTTCACTAGCTCTTTTCTCACTTCTATTTCTGAGCATAGTTGAACTTTTTCGTTATACGTTAGTTCTCTTCGGTATTGTGCTTCTCATTATGTCGCGTTTTGTTCCTAAAATCAATTTTGTTGAAAAATCATCTAAACTTACATTTAATGTGTTCAAGGAATTTTCTTTTGAATCAAGGGCATATCTTATTTTAGCAACATTTCAAATCGCTGCAGTAATTTTCTACTGGGGATACATGGCTCTGTACGCTAAAATGACAGGAATGAGCGAAATTGAATGGACAATTTCAATTATTCTTTGGTTTGTTGTGAATGCGCTAATCTACTTTATCGTTGTAAAGTTTGGACTAAAGGTATCTTATTTACCAATCTATTGCGTTTTAGAAGTATTACTCTGTGTGCTAACACTACTAAAATCACCTCTTTTACTTATTCTTGCGTTTACATTAGACGCGACAGCAACCGCCATCTACTGGCCATTACATTTTGAATTCGTGATGGTCAATGTAAAAGAAGAGCTTCGTGGAACGTATCTAGGCTTGCTTTACGCACTTCGAAGTGTGTTAATGACAATAGTTTATTATGTCGCAGCAATAATCTATGAAATTAATCCTACGTTTAACATTATTCTTGCGAGCATCATTTATGCAATTTTTACAATCTTTGTTTATCCTATCTTTAGAAAGACTTTGCATGAGTGAAAGATTTTTTCAACGTTGAAATAATGTTTTCTTGAGATAAATGAATTACATGGGAAACTTAATTTAGTGTGAGTTTCTTATCTTTGGGGACTTACATGGACATTTTAAGTATTGTAAAAGAAGTAGCTGAGATTAGATTGGACAGATGTATAGGCAGATTAGCTTTGCGCGGGCACAGAATTGAGTTAAAGGCTATAATTGAACTTCTCGAATCTAAATGGAGTGTAGATGAAATTATAAAAGAATTTCCAACTCTTGAGAGAAACTTAATAGAACGTATAAAGGAGAATTTTTCATTGCTTAAGCG
>JAHKLH010000012.1 GCA_029856635.1 Candidatus Njordarchaeota archaeon | reverse complement strand
GTACAAAACTATATTTAAATCAAATTTTTAAGATTAATTTGTCATTATAAACATTTTGGTGCTCCTCATCAGAAATGTATGAATAATCGGTGGCCACCTATGGCCATTAAACGAATTCCTGAATTTCGAATTGGTGCACACTCACACATTAAAGGACTTGGACTTGATGAAAAAGGCAAAGCCATGTTCATAGGAGATGGAATGGTTGGGCAAGAGGAAGCACGAGAAGCGGCAGGACTAATTGTTCGTTTAATTAAAAGCGGAAAATTGGCGGGACGAGCGATTCTTCTAGTTGGTCCACCAGGGGTTGGAAAAACAGCAATTGCTATAGCTATTTCAAAAGAGCTTGGTCCAGATGTTCCATTTGTAGCTTTATCAGGTTCAAGTGTTTACAGTGCAGAAGTAAAGAAAACAGAAGTGTTAATGCGAGCGTTTCGGAAAGCTATTGGAGTTAGATTTAGAGAAAGAAGAAGAGTTCTTGAAGGAGAAGTTGTTGAATTTGAACCCCATTTTGTTACGGATCCGTGGAATCCTTATCGAAGGCGAGTAAAATCTGCAAAATTAACTCTTCGAACAAAGAGCGAAAGAGTGACATTTAAAGTCGCTCCAGAAGTCGCTGAAGAAATGCTTGCCAGGGGAGTCACACCCGGAATGGTAGTAATGATTGATAAGGAAACTGGAAGAGTAGCGGTACTAGGAATAAGCGAAGAAGCATCGGCAGAGTACAAGTACGACATTGGACGTGTTCAAACAGTTCCCGTGCCAAGTGGTCCAGTGGAGAAAGAAAGAGAATTTACATATGTGTTGACGTTGGACGATCTAGATATAATGTTTCATAGACAGAAAACAGGAGGTGGTTTGCTTTCGCTTTTATTCGGAGGAGTTGAAGAACGAAAGGAAATAGATGAAACCACAAGGGCCGAGGTCGATCAGTTTGTGAAGAAAAATGTTGAAGAGGGAAAGGCTGAAATAATTCCTGGTGTTCTATTCATAGATGATTGTCACACGTTGGATATCGAATGTTGGAGCTTCATATCGAGAGCACTTGAATCGGAGTTAGCTCCAATCGTGATTTTCGCTACTAACAGAGGCTTAACACGAATTCCTGGTACCAATGAAGTAAGTCCTTTCGGAATTCCATTAGATCTGCTAGATCGAATGTTAATTCTTCCATGTTATCCTTATGATCAAAACGAAATTCGTGAGATAATAAAGATTCGTGCAAAAACTGAAAACATTCCTTTATCAGATGATGCACTAGAGGAACTAGTTAAGATTGGGCACGAGCACGGATTACGTTATGCAGTTATGCTTATGGCACCAGCTTACGAGCACGCTAAATTGAATGGTCATGATAAGGTAACGAAAGAGGATGTTGAGTTCGTTAAGAAGAGGTTTATTTCGATTGATGAGGGAGTTAAATATCTAAGAGAGTACGAGACAAAGTTATTGAGATAGACATTATCTAGAACTAAATCATAGATAAAATAGCTTGCTCCCCTAATTTTCGCCATTCTTTTTTTGTAATAATGTATTTGTGGAAATCTTGTATTTTTGTTAAAACGCTTCCACCATACCATGGGGCGATTATAGAATTTCGTAACCTTTTTACTTTTAACTTTTCTCTGAATTCTTCTAATAAGACTTTTTCAATTTCTGTTTTCAAGCGAAGTGACAATCCTGGAGTTAGTGCTGTTCCTCCACTTAGGATAATGTTTTCTATCGCCTTAAGTTTGAGATCGTCAGCACACTTTACTAGGCTTTCATACAATATTTCGTGGAGTCCTTTTGATGGTATGCCATATTGAGTGGGATTGAATAGGATTTCGGGTGCTAGGAATCTTTCCTCAACTAATGATATTTCAGTTCCATCGGGTAAAGTGACTTTTTCTTCTATGACTTTCGTGAGTTTTTTGGCTTTTTCTAATTCTTTTTTAACATTTACCGCTACGTAGCAATACTTTTCCTTGATTTCTGAAATTAGATCGATGTGATCTAGTGATACATCAATTCCTTTGTCTCTAAGAAGCTGAAGTAGTTGTAATGTTATATCGATTCCTCCTAAATCAATACGCGTGCTGCAATCAAAGAGAGGTATTCCTTCTTTAACTAAGCACAATGTTGTTTTTCCATCGCCTATATCAAGTATTATTCCAGTTTCTTCTCCTGTGGCATAAAGAATAAGCAAACTTGTAAGAGGAAAATATATTCCACCAATTTCTAATTCCTCCAGCAAGATTTCGGCCATTCGTATTCTTTGCTCCTTTGGAGTATTTAGGTCGTAGGGTACGATCAAACAAGATTTATCTGGCTTTACGCCCACAATTTTTAAGGAATACTGGACTAATAGCTTCCACATGTCCCATTCCTTAATAAGTCCTCTAGAAACCGGGCGATGTATATCAAAGAGTATGCGTTTATTCATAACGTCTTTTCCGAAGCATACGTCTGGTATTTCGCTAAAAGGTGAAAAAACGTTCCTTTTTCTTATTCCAACGATTGTTGGAAAAATATAGACTGGCTCTCTTTTTCCACCGAAACCGACTTTTGTTAGACCTGAGCCTATATCTAAGACTATGTAAGTTTGACTTTTTAGCAATAACTACACCGCGGCATTAAAATTTCCAAAAATAGAAAAAATAAATTAATGTAGGGAGGAAGAAAATAATGGGCGGCGAAAAAATTAGTGACTTAGATGAGTTCTTAATCATTGAAAAAATCTTAAAATATCTCCACGAGAATCCCCTTGGGAAAAACGAAGATGCTATTGCATGGAAAATAAACGACTTGTACATTATCGTAAACATAGATTCACTTGTAAGAAAAACTGATGTTTTACCTGTAATGACCCCAGAGGATATAGGACGAAAACTCGTTATTATGACATGCTCTGACGTGATAGCAAAGGGAGGTATTCCGAAAATCTTCTTGGCTTCAGGTCTTTTTCCAGGAGATGAAAGTATTGATTACTTACTAAGAATTGTAAAAGGAATTAGAGACACATGTGATGAATATGAAATAAAGTATGTGGGAGGAGACCTAGGGGAGGCAGAAGACATAATTTTATCTGGTGTTGCACTTGGTCTCGCAAAAAAACTATTAAAACGAAGTGGACTCAAGCCTGGCGATCTTGTTTGGACTACTGGTGAATTTGGTCTCACGGGCGCAGCATTTCATTATGTTCTCTTTAATGGACGAAGAATAAAAAATATGAATCGAATTCTAGAAAGTGTTAAAAAGCCAAAATTGCGTTTAGATGAGGCAAAAGTTATTTTTCAAATCGCTACGGCAAGCATGGACTCAAGCGATGGATTAGCAATTACATTAAACGAAATGGCGAGAATGAGCAATGTAAAAATAATTATTGAGCAAATACCCTTAGCAAAAGAAGTTCTTGAATATGCGAAGGAAAATAACTTGAATCCATTATCACTAGCTTTTTTCGCGGGGGAGGAATTTGAATTAGTTTTTGGAACTCGAGGAATGAGCGAGGAAGAGGTAAGAGAATATTTCAAATCATACAAGTTAAAAGAACCATTTCTTATCGGCCGTGTTGAATCAGGATCTGGAGTCTTTTATAAAAATAGGAGAATTGAACGAAAAGGATGGTCACATTTCGCAAATGAGTGGTATTCTCTGATAAGAAAGCAAATGAGTTTCTAAAGTGGAGAATAATACCTTATCCAAAATTTAATGTAAATAATTCCAATATTTCCTAAATGTTAATATTTGTAGATTAGGTGCTAAATATGGTTAACTTAGAAAAAATAATTGAAGATACTGCTGTTAAAATGTTACAGCTTGCCGTCACGGAATTACCGCCAGATGTTATGAATGCATTGAAAAAAGCTAGAGAGCGTGAAACTAATGAACGAGCGAAAAAAATTTTGGATACATTGATCACAAATGCTGAAATTGCCAAAGAAAGAAGAGTACCGATATGTCAAGATACAGGATTAATAATCTGGTATGTAAAAGTTGGTGAAGATTTTCCAATAAAATCAAAATTATATGAAATTCTCAAAAATGCTACAATACGTGCAACAAAAGAAGTTCCGTTGAGACCAAATGCAGTGGATCCAATTACAGAAAAAAACACAGGAAATAACACCGGCCCGCATGTTCCCTATATTAACTGGGAAATTGTTCCAGGAAACGAACTGCATTTAACTGTTTTACCGAAAGGTGGGGGATCTGAATATTGGTGCAGATTATATATGATAAAACCAATTGAAGGTCTTAATGGAGCAATAAAATGTGTTCTTCAAACTTTAAAAGAAGCGATGGGAAAACCTTGTCCTCCACTCGTGATTGGTGTTGGTATAGGAGGTGGTGCAGATATAGCATTGAAGCTTGCTAAGAAAGCAATTTTAAGACCACTTGATGATATGCATCCAAATCCAAAGGTTGCTGAACTAGAGCAAAGAGTACTCAATCTTGCTAATAAGCTTGGAATCGGACCAATGGGACTTGGTGGAGACACAACATGTCTCGGAGTGAAGGTTGAAGTAGCTGCTAGACATGTCGCGACATATCCAGTAGGTATTGTTATACAATGTTGGGCGGCGAGAAGATGCTCAGTGATTATTAACAAAGATGGAAGTGTTAGATATTTAACTCATAAAGTTTAGAAGGTGAAAATGTATGGCAGAGTACAAACTTAAAACACCAATTTCTGAGGAGGAAATAAGAAAACTACGAGTTGGTGATATTATTTACATAAGTGGAATTATTGTATCCGCAAGAGATAAAGCACACATGAAAGCATTAAAAGAAGATCTCCCTGAGGAACTTAAGAAATACCTAAAGGATGGAGTAGTATATCACGTCGGTCCCGTTGTTAAAAAAATCAATGACAAGTTAATACCAATATCAGCTGGGCCGACAACATCAATTCGAATGGAACCAGTCGAACATGAATTCATAAAACGTTTTAAAGTTAGAGTTGTGGTCGGAAAAGGCGGTATGGGGGACAAAACATTGAGTGCATTAAAAGAATTTGGCGCAGTCTATGCTCACTGGCCTGGAGGTTGTGGTGCACTCGCAGTTAATGCAATAAAAAATGTTAAGAAAGTGTTCTTCTTAGAAGAACTAGGAGTTCCAGATGCGTTTTGGGTACTAGAAGTTGAAAACTTTGGACCTTTATTAATCACGATGGATTCCCACGGCGGAAGCATACATAAAGAAGTTTCAGAAAAAGTTGAGAGGAATTTCCAGCAAATACTTGAACAGTTATGATTCATTAATATACTTAAAATGACTAACTGATACTTTTTCTCAAAATATTTAAATAACCGATTCATTGCTAAAGGGATTTTAGCATGGGTTTTATTGATAGTCACATGCATACAATTTTTCTTCATTACAGCGCTCTCGAGGAACTTGCAAAGAATGATTATGAGGCTGTGGTAACCTTAGCTTATTTACCTGTGCCGTTTTCATCCCCAGAATCATTGAAGGATCACTTTAATCACCTTGTTTATGAAAAAACAAGATTAAGACGAGTAGGAATTACAGCGCTTGTTGGGATAGGGTTGCATCCGAGGTGTATTCCTAAGAGACTGGAAATTGAAAAGTTCCTAGGAGTTATTGAAGAGTTTATTACCGTAGCGGATGTTATTGGCGAGATAGGATTACATGTTATGAATGATCTCGAAGTGAATGTTTTAAGGTCCCAGCTTAAAATTGCAAGAGAACATGATAAACCAGCGATCATACATACGCCTCGTGGTAAAAATAAAATAAAAGCAATCAAATTGACTCTGAAAATAATAAAGGATGTTGGAATATCCCCAGAGCTTATTGTTATTGATCATGTTTCTACGAATCCAGAGATACTCAATATTCTTTCACGCGAAAAGGTTTACATTGGATTTACAATTCAAGTTGGCAAAGCATCCGTTGATGACGTAATATATGCAATTAAAACTCATCCGCAACTCAGTGAAAGAATCCTACTAAACAGCGATGCAGGTAATGAGCCATCAGATTATCTTAGTGTTGCTAAAACGTTTGAGAAGTTATGCGAAGTCATTGGAAGAAATGTCGCATATCATTGTGCGATTTATAATGCAAGGATCTTTTTTAGGATATAAGAGGCCTCCTAGATGTAATGTTTTGAGCCAAAAATTTAATTTTTTGAATGAAGTCAGTCAAAAATGCGTATTTATGAATATTCCTAGAAATTGTGCATTTGTCTGTCGATAATTAATTAAATGGAAATGTTTCTAGCGAAATTTTTAATCCTTTATTGTCTCTGCTGAACGAAAAAATAGGTGATAATAAAATGTTTTTGAAACTCAAACCAAAGACTTTAAAGGATATTGCATTGTTTTTGACATTGCTTGGAATAATTTTTTCATTAATTGGAATATCCATTTTTCACGGACCTCCGACAAAAGTAAATTATTGCATCGAAATAACGAATAAAGAATATGTTGATAGTGTATATGATTCTGGAACAATACCACCTAATAATTTTCTCATTATAGGTCCTTTCAAAATATGGGTTAAATGGAACGAAACTATACATAAAGCGTGGGGACGACTTTTGTATATTGAATGGAATGCATCATCAGTTGTTAACCTTTATGTAGTTACTTCAGAGGGAGTTGATGCGATTAGGAAAGGAAGGGCTCCACCCCCATTGGATGTAGGAAGAAGCGGTGAAACAATGTATAAACCTTGGTTGGAAGTTTCATTAATTCCATCAGAGTACTTAAAACAAGTGGAGCAGAGGGGTTTTATAGAAGCAGATGTATATGTTTGCTTAGAACCAATTGACAACATGATTTTTGTAGATTACGAGATTTATATTGAAATTGATGATTGGACAGGAACCTTTGAAAGAAAAGAAGTGATTGATTGGACCGCGTATTACGTATATTTCCTTATGTTTTGGAGCGGAATTGGTATGATAGTAATTGGGGTTATTCTCCTTATAAGATTATGGAAGTCTAAGGAATCGGAAATCTAATGCAATTCACCTGGTAGAGGTGCAACTAGTACTAATTATCCAACCATGTAACTGCAAGTTTTAACAAGGGAGAGACAAATTAATCAAAATTAGTATGCCCTTACAGTTTTCCTCGGCTCTTCATTTTTTCAATCCAACTGTCCAAAATGTCTGAGACCCCGGGCTCGGAGATCTCAACTAATTCATATCTAACGTGGATAACGGGCTTGTTAAGTTTCATAATCCTTGTAATGTTAATTGGCGAAGCATTAATAATTACATCAGCATCAATCGTGTTAAGAATTTCCTCCAGCTCTTTCTTCTGCTTTTCTGTATATCCCAAGCTTGGAATAACTGGACCAGTATGTGTCCAAATTCTGTAGGTTCTAGCTAGATCACTATTTGGGAATTTCTCAAATACAATGGGTTTTGGATCGATGACTTCAGCACCATAGCGAATTGCAGCTAAATATCCAGCACCAAATGATGCCTGTCCATGCGTGACTGTTGGGGCGTCTTCAATTACAAGTGCCTTTTTTCCCTCAATTAGTTCTGGTTTATTAGGCTCAAGAGTAATCCTTGATTCAGCCCATATAATTATGGCTTTTGGATTAACTTTGCGTATGTTCTTTTCTACCTTAACAGAATTTTCAAAGCCACCGGTTACAGTCTTGTTGATGATTATAACATCAGATATTCGAACATTAACTGAGCCAGGCCAGTAATGAAGCTCGTGGCCAGGTCTCGTTGCATCAGCAACTGTGATCATTAAATCTGGCTTAAAGAATGGCCAATCATTATTACCGCCATCCCATAAAACAATATCTCCTGCTTCTTCTGCCTTTTTGAGAATCTCTGTATAATCAACTCCGGCAAAGACTGGTAATCCCATTTCTAAGTAGGGTTCATATTCCTCGCGCTCTTCATATGTTACTCCCCAGCGGTCTAAATCTTCAATTGTGCGAAATTCTTGCACAACCATATTTGCTGGATTCATGTAAACCATAGGATGTCGAACAATACTCACTTTGTATCCTTTACTCCACAAATGGCGCACAACTTTTCTGCTCACAGTGGACTTACCAGCGCCGGTTCTTACAGCACATACTGCGACTACTGGTTTCTTCGATTCAAGCATAGTGTCTTTTGGACCGAGTAACATAAAACTTGCGCCACATGCAGCGGCTCTTGAAGCAATGTCCATAATGTAATCAAAACTTAAATCAGAATATGAAAGGACGACTAAATCTGCTTTTTTCTCCTTAATTACCTTCTCAAGTTGACTTTCTGGGTATATGGGAATCCCGTTTGGGTATTGAGGCCCCGCTAATTCTGGTGGAAATACTTTAAGTTCAGCAGGAACTTGCTCGGAGGCAAATGTGAATGCAACCACTTCATAATTTGGATTGTTTTTGAAGAAAACGATAAAATTATGGAAGTCTCTTCCTCCAGCTCCGACTATGACTACGCGTCTTTTTTGCATATTCTAACACCTAGCACCTATTTGAAAAAGTAGAACTTGTACTTTATTGTTATATTGATACAGAATAATCAAGAATATTCGATGATTTTAATGCTTTTTGGGAATACTTATCAAGTGTTTTCTGGATATTCTATAGGAAATACAAGATGTTTTTGCCCCTAAATAAAATAGTGATTTGGTGCTCGATGAATGCCTGTTGCTATTCTTTGTGGTTTGGACTTTGCGGGGAAAACATCAATTGCGTTGTGGTTACAAACATTCTCAAGAGAGGTTGCACTTAGAACAACGGCATCTACGGAAATTGAGAGTGTTAAAAAGAAGGATTTAGTTATTTTTGTAATTCCCGGTCATCGGCGCTATCGTTTTTGCGAGACCTTTTATCAAACGCTTTTTCCAATGATGGATGTTCTTGTGTTTGTTGTTGATGCAGCTGATAAAAAGAGGTTTGATGAGGCTAAAGAGTATTTTGCCTTCGTTGGAGAAATGATTAAAAAGTATTCAAAAAAGAAAGTTAAAGTAACGCTCTGCGCACATAAGCAAGATCTTGCAGACGCGGTATCCGGTTATTATCTTAAAAAAGTTATTGCTCCGCGTCAAAATGATATCAAAGTACTCGAAACATCAATCAAAGATGAAATCAGTATGATTAATCTCCTGAGAGTAATTTATGGTGAAAGAAAACTTGATCCTTTTGATGTAATTATTAAACAATTAGTAACTAAAACAAAAGCTAAGGGTGCATTCATCGCGGATGAAACGGGACTACCTTTGGCAATTTATGGAGATGAAGCAGATGCTCTTACATTTCTTGTTGATGCTCTAAAGTTTTATAATGAGCGTGAAAACATAGACTACTTAGTAACAGGGGCAAATGGACAATGTGATATTGTGATATATAAGAGATATCAGAATGGTCTTGTTTATGCGGGAGTACTAGGTATAGACGGAAATCAAAATATAAAAGAGGTTGTGAATTTAATGCGCGTGAATCTTGATTATGTATCAAGAATACTTGAAAAACGTTGGGTTTAACGGGCTTTTTCAAGAGTTTTTACGATCTTATCAGCAATTTTTATGATTTCTTTTGCGGTTTCTGTATTTTCATGTTCAAACACAAATGGAACTCCTCTATCATGAGCTTCTCTAATGCGCGGATCCAATGGAATCTGTCCAAGAAATTGTATATTCATTCTTTGAGCAAGATCTTCTCCTGCACCTTTTCCAAATATGTAATACTTGCTACCGCATTTGGGACAAATGAAATAACTCATATTTTCAATCACACCAAGAAGCGGAATTTTAAGAATTTCGCAGAATTTGATTGCCTTTGCAACAATTTTTTCTGAAAGCAAAGAGGGGATTGTTACAACAATAGCGCCACTTAAATTAAGAATACTCTGTGCGATTGTTAGTGGTTCATCACCTGTACCTGGCGGAAGATCAACAAGCAGATAGTCTAGGTCGCCCCACTCCGTGTAATAGAGTAGTTCTATAATCGCCTTTCCTTTAAGAGGACCTCGCCAAATTAAAGGAGAATCTTCGGAGGGAAGAAGGAAATCTATGGATATAATTTTTATGTTTAGTGGCTTAAACTCCGCGGGTATTATCTTGTTTCCCATTACCATCATGTTTTGAGTTGGTGAAATAATTTTTGGGATGCTCGGCCCATGGAGGTCTGCATCAAAAATTCCTACTTTTTTTTCCTTTTTTGCCAATGCTGCCGCGAGTTCTGCTACGACAGTACTTTTTCCAACGCCTCCCTTACCGCTAAGTACAACAATTTTGTTTTTAATTTTTTTCATTCTTTCTTTGATTGTTTCAAGCATTTCATTAACGGAAGGGCCCTTAGTGCTTTTGTTTTGTTTTTCCATTTTTGACACTCGAAAAAAGATAATTCATATCTGAGCTAGAAAGCTAGTATAAGTTTTGTAAGATTTTTTATTTAGGAGCAAAAAGATTTTAACTCTTTATTTTTTAGTTGAAATTAATTTCCCCGCGGTGTTTTATGTGAAACGAAAAAAACGTGCACCTATAGAGCGCGTGGTAATTGATAAGGATGCTTTTAACAGAATTTTCCCAAGAATGCTAAGAAGCATGGAAGAATTGGGTTTCTATATGGTCGGATTAATTGCAAAGAATGTAGCTTATGTCTTAGATTTCATTGAATTCCCTTATTCTGAAAAATCTTCAGCACATGTTTCATCGGATCCCTCGCGAGCAGGTAGAATTTTTGCTATTTGTCCTGCAGGACTTAGAATTTTGGGAACATTACATACACATCCTGGTGGGCTTGGAACATATTATTCGAAAATTGATGCAAGAACATGGTTATCATGGGCACAAGCAGGAGTTTTTATTCATTGCATAGCATCTGTTCGGGGTAAAGATATTCTACTTACAGCTTATACGGTATTTGATGATAAAATTGTCGAAATTGAACATGACTTTGGGGATATTAAAGAAAAAATAAACATGTCATTAATCACAATTCCCCTTTCTTTCTACTTCTTCTATCATAAGGATCAATCAGATATTGAAATTAGAAATGCGCTTGAGAAAGCATTATCGAAAGAGATTCAAAAAGCATTTGTTCCGGTTTTCTTTGAGACTAAAGGTGGAGGATTTTCACTTACTAAACGAGCTTTTGTTTATGTTAAATTGAGTCCTGATTCTCCCTTTGTATATGAATTTGCATTATCTCCTGAAGAACCTTTTGGAAATGTAAAAAATGTAATATTAGAAACACTGAACCTCCCATTAGATACTGCCTTTTACATCGGTGACACGAGTATTCCCGATAATACTCCTGTAAAAGACTTAGCTGGTCAAATAATAACAACGAAATCAACTGTAATAAGCGAACTGAAAAGAATGGTAAAGGAAATAGTTAAAGAGATTGTAATAGACACAGTCAAAAAAGTCTTGTATGAAGAATTGTCAAGTATAAAGTCTGATTTAAGAAATTATGTGAGAGAGATTATTCGTGAGGAATTAAAGGAGAAAGAAAATGCCAAAAGAAACGAAACTTCTCCGACCCGATGAGCGAAGAAAACTGTTAATCGAAATGCCCGATTTCTTTAGCAGATTAATTCTGACCGGAATTCCCGTTAACAAGCTTTTGAAAAAGAACGCATTAATCGTAGGTTGCGGCGGACTTGGAGTAATTGTCGCTGAGATTCTAGCTAGAACTGGAATTGGAAAGCTTTACCTAGTTGATCGCGATGTTGTTGAAGAGAATAATTTCAACAGACTAGGCTTTACTAAAGAGGACATAGGAAGGCCTAAAGCAGAAGCATTGGCAGATAAGTTAAAAGGAATAAGAAATTTTCTTGCTCCAGAATATCATATTAAAATTGAACCATTTGTTGCTGATATCGTGGATTGGGAGAAGCTTGAGGACTTAGTTAGAGAAGCAGATATAGTTTTGTCTTGTGTTGACAATGCAGATGCACGTTATGAAATAAACTATTATTGCATGAAACATGGAAAGATTTTAATCGATGGTGCAACATCAATTGATGGGTTTGGCGGGCGAATATTAACGGTAATTCCCTATGACTATCCGTGCTTTGAATGCGTTTTCGGAGAGAACACAAGCATTGAGTTAGGAACATTTGAAAGGGTGGGTGCGTGCGATGCTAGTCTAGCAACAACATTTTTAGTAGTTGGATCTCTTCAAGCTCAGATTGCAATAAATCTTTTACTAAAGTTAGAAAAACCGTCTCCTTTAATTTTGGTTTCCTTATATCCTTCGATAAACATTACAAATATTCAGTTAAAACCCAATGAGAATTGCAGGACTCATAGAAGATTTGCTAAGATCAGAGAATAGTAATTTTCACTGCAATAAAGCAATAAATAATAATCCCTTGGATTTGATTTAGAATACTATTTCCATTTCTAACAAGTTAAGGTTATTTATTAGACTAAAAACATGTTTAAATTCTTTGCAACATTTATGAAGTATTAGATTAATGAAGTGTGTTTATTAAATTTATTGCAGCTCAAAAAGATTTCGAGTTTTGGATGGACGTGCAAAATGAGTGAAGAAGAAATTGCAGAAGATTTATTAAACGCATTAGCAGAAATTTTGAGAGATGTATTATCCCAAGAAGAGTTAGAAAGAGCTATGAGGCATGTTGTAATTCCTCGAGGAGTAAGTGATAAGCTTAAGGAATCCCTCTTCAAAATATACACTTTCAGAATCATTGCAACACCCGATGACCTTGAGTGGAAAGAACGAATATCTGAGGAAATTAAGGCCTTTCTATCATTTAAAACATCTAAGTATGGTGACTTGCTTCCACACTTTTTCTCACTTAATCCAATTCAAGGGAAAAGAAGAACACTTTTACTTAGGATGGCTAATCCCTTCCAGCAAGGAAAGCGTTTATGGGCATGGGTTACGCTCCCAGTAGCTTACCCTTACTCACCACCTACGAAGTTAGTCTCACAAGATGGAAAAATTGAAGTATATACTAGTCATACTGATACAAGCAAATGCTTAGGAGACATAGTTAAAAATAGATGGAGTCCGCGTTTTGGAATTGCTCACTGGTTGCTCTTTGTTGAAATTTATATCAGTCTGATGAAGTCTCCTTTGAAAATTTGATTGGTAATGATCATTCTTCAATTTCTCCTTTTTCGATTCCTAGTCTAATTCTTACTAATTCGTTTATTTGCGCTGTTCTATCAATAACAATCTCTGGGATTTCTCCTTTCTTAAGAGCTTTAATTATGGCCAAGATCTCGCGGGCTTCTGGTGGATATCTCAAGATGTAAAGAAGCTTCTTTAGAACAATTGCTAAAACACTAAATATGAACGTGAGTAGTAGTGAGAAGCCCACAATTGAAATCTTCTTTCCAGCGATTTGAATTGTTCCTCCCCAATAATCCACTAAAACAGTTTTTTCCTTTTCTCCGATTATGTTTGCACGAAGTTCGACGGGAATAAGTGTTTCATTGACTTTAAATGCTATGAAATTGGCTACTAATCGATACGTATCCGGCTCTATTCCGGTCCATATTATTCTCGCTTCATAAACGCCATCAACATACTTAGTTAAAATCTTACTAACAACATCACCTGTTAGGGTTACTATGAGTATTTCGATATATGCATTTTCTATTGGTTTTCCTCCCAACAAGAGGTTTCTAGTTTCAATTTGGATGTTAGTTTCAGCATACCCTAAGAATGGATCCTTTAATATTTTATCTGGAGCCTTAAGTACTAACTGAATAACCACGCGTTTTACTGTTATTCTGATTGTTATTAATGTAGGTTTGTAAATTTTATGCGTAAAGTTTATCAGAAGTTTGTACTCAGCTACCTCCATTTCCACAGTATTTATCAATAAAATATAGTTGTCATCCTCAACTTTCATATATAACCCAAACTTTTCTTCAGTTACTTCACCGTTTTTGATTACTTCTATATTCCAATCAAAGCAAGTCATAGGTGTTCTATTTTCAAGATCCAAGAGAGTAATTGTAATTTTTGATACATTTCCCCAAATAAGATCAATATCTGTTGAGGATACTATTGGAAATGTTTCTCGCTTTATAACACGAATAATAGCTTCAGCCTCCTGTTTTTCGTAAAACTCTTTCTCTGCTGTGATTTTAAGCAAATAATCACCAGGTTCATTAAGGATCCGTGTATTAACTAGAATTTCATAACCCACGTTAGTTTCCCTGATTGATATCAAGTTTGGTAGTTTTATTTTTTCATTTGTAGCTAAATAAATTAATGTAGCATTTACATAGGCATTATGTATTAGACTTCTATTTGGCTCAAGTGCGATATATTTAGCTGTGATATTTGCTACATCTTGCCAATAAACATACACATTCGTACTACTCAACATTAATGCAGCACGTGATTCAAGGACTCTTAAGGTAATGTTCTGAGGTGGTGGGAATTCATAACCTGATTTACTTGCAGTAATCATCATTATGTATTCTTTTCTAGGAATAAATCTTTCATCTAAGCTAATAATTGCATAATAAACTCCCACGGTCTCCTCATATTCGGTCATTTTTGTTTCGAGGATTATGATATCATTTTGTGGATCTATAATACTCATATTCATGCTGTCAGCAGAGATTCTCACATTGGCGTCAATGTCCCAAAATTCTACCTCGATTAAAACTGTTGAACCCCATCGAGCTTCATAGAATGTTTTCCTAGGTATGATTGCACATCGAAGAGCTCCTATTACTACTCGTATTTGTATGGATAAGAACTTAGCTTGAGTTAGAGAAATTGTGACATTATCACTATGGTAATCACCAAATTCGGCGTGAATGATATAATCGCCGAGAGGAATAAATCGGAATTCCGTTAATCCCGAAGAATTCGTGACCTTAGTGTCAACTATACTGTTGTTATGAATTAAGAACACCAATGCGTTCGCTATAGTATTATTCTTCATATCTACAGTCTTAACGATAGTTTTCGAAAGAGGCATTTGAATTGTTATCTCTGAAACTAAATTATTCTTAGCTAGAGCAAAACTCGTTTCATTATAAACGGTTTTGTATATTGCGTAATATTTTACAGACAAGTTATAAGTGATATTAACGTCTTTTCCAACTGGTAGATTTTGAAGAATCATATGATGTTTTTCAACTGAAACATTAAGCATGTAAACGCATGTTTCTTCAACATATCCCTTTAACGTGATATTCGCATTTGTTAATGGATCGAGATCGCGCGTTGTAATATAAGCATCTAAATCGTACAAATATGCGATAATTGTAATGTTCACACTTGCATTGATTACAATTGGAATTGTTTCATTCAAAAGTGGACATAAGTCCATACTTTGATTCTTCCACACTACTTGTAATGAGTAGTCTTCAGATGCGGGCACATTTTCAAGAATTACATTGGAGACAAGATCCGCAGAAAACTCAACATTAAGAGAAGGCGAAGTTAGTGTGAAGTTCATTTTTACTGGATGTGAATTAAGATTAAGCATTTTCAAAAGAACTTTCCTATAACTGGTTTCAATATGATCGTTAAGACTTATTAAATCGATTTCAACGAGTGTTTCAATATCAAAACGCAGGGGACCCGAAATTTTTCCATTGCCAATAACGTATATATCGAGGTATTTTCCTAACTGCGTACTTCGCAATCGGTTAACTATTTCATTCATGCTCATACCTCGAGGAATTCTCATGAAAATTGAGCGAAGTTTTGCATAGGAACCTGCTAAAAGCGTTATCAATGAGTTCCATCCTACCAGAAAGTGTGCGTAATTATCATCAATTATATACCCAGTTATGGAGTTAAGTTTTTGTGGCGGGGAAATAATAAAATTCAGAATGCCATAAGAAAATTTCAAGTTAGAGGTATAAAAGACCGAAGCAAATCCCGTTTTTAGTGTCCAAGGTATTGAGTTATTCGGTAGTATAATGAATTCCTTTATATTCTTCTTTTCAGTAGTAATGTAATTTGCATCATCGAAAGTTATTCCCCGATGCCAAAGTGCATGCGAAATAGTAAGGTCAACGAGAAGCATTGGAGATTTAAATGAAGATGGCTTTGGATTACTAATGTTTCGAATAAGCAAGAAATAATTTGCATGAGTCCAAAAGTAATATGTATCCTCGATAATCAGATCAGTTAGTGATGTCCAACGAACTTTTAATTTGACGAAACAGTCAGAGTTCATAATTATGTCATATTGAGATATAACTGGTTTTCCCATAATTAATCTCATGGAAAGATCCTCTGATGTATAGTTCTCATTGTTATCCATAATTTTAACAGCTATCGGCTTAGACGAATTTATAATGAATCCGTTTCCTCCAGGTAAATATATATTCACGTATTCCGCAAAATCGAGGGCTAAATTGTAGTATAATTCTGACGTACCATTACGATAAATTTTAACTGTTGTAGAATTGCTCAATGCAAGTATCTGTACATATCTATCTTTCGCAAGAGCAAATGCAAAGAATGAACCCGTGAATAGTGTTTCACCCGATGCCAAGTTTGATCCCACCGCAGATTCACTTGTTACTGTAATGGAATTATTTGCAGTAATCTTCACAACAACAAATTCATCAAGAGAAGAATCTCCGTCAGTTTGAACTGTAATATTTGAAGTGAAGTTTAAGTAAATACCTTCTCCCTCGTCTAAAATGAAGGATTTCTTATAAATGACTTGGCTGGTTGAAGAGTTTAATGCAACTACTTCTATTTTCGTATTATTTCGCAGTGATGTGATTCCAGTATATCCTGGGCAAGGAAAGATGAATTCTTTCATCAGATTTCCGTGAATTAATGTAAAAATATCATCATCAATGAATCCTCCAATTATCGTCACAGGATGTGATGCTTCAATTCGAACTATATCGTTGTCAAATGTATTACTATTAGAACCACCGAGAACAAACCACCATTCGCTCGCATTTAAGGTGATCTCGTAATTATCATCAGAGTCGCTCAAATCATAAATCTTTACAAGAGTATCGTTGTAATATGCTGAAATCCATAAATCTCTCGGTACCCATCCAACAAATACGAAACCATAATAACTAAAGATATCATCATCAGATGAATCATCAACACCCCATGCATTTCTTGTAGAATTTGAGCCCAAATCACCCATAATTACGGAGATTGGCTTATCACTTACGATTTCAACCAATTTATATTTAAGGAAATACCCATAGCTTGCGCTGTCAGTGCTTGGTTCTGGTGGATAATTAATCATTTGATGTTTATAGAGCATTGAATCGAAGAGCATCTCCCATGTGCGGGATGTATTGTTAAATCCATAAATTGTTAGATGTGTAGAATCTTCCCAAGCAATGACCTTTATATGATCATAATCTTTTCGATTGCTTTGAATTGGAGTATCATTTACAGTATCTAAGATGATATATGTTCCATTTTG
>JAHKLH010000119.1 GCA_029856635.1 Candidatus Njordarchaeota archaeon | reverse complement strand
ATTTGGGAAATTCCATCAAGCACTCATCCTAAGCTTAGAAAGGCATACTATGGGGATGCAGATGGCGCGATAATTGACATCAAGACATCAGGTAGTATTTATGTTTATAGAATATATAATTGGATTTCGGATTTTGTAAAAAATTGTGGTAGTCCTTTGGGGAAACCATTTGTAATAGTTGCTAATTTTATCGATCAAGCGACAACATTGGAAGCAAAAATGGCTTTAAATGCTTGTAGAGAATACGTTTCTAAATTAAGAGCACGTCTACCTGACCTAGTAGGTTACTCTGAAACGTCCGCTTTCACAGGATTCAATGTTGAAGAGCCTTTCAAAATACTTGTTAAACTAATCCTTGCTTTGAGAAGATTCTAATTTTATCTTAAGCGAGATACTTTTTCTAAGACACCAATACGCTTTAAGGTGGATATCAAATTTGTGTGCGCCTTTGAATTCTTTATTAGTTCACATATTTTGCTCAATTTCTTAGTATCTAAAAGAATTCTAGAAAAACTTGGTTTCTTTTCAATCGAGACTAATCCAATATCTGAAAGAAACTTCAAATCATCTTCGAATATCTTATTAGCGTAATCACTTGTCCTTGTGTACGTAACATCTTCAATTGCCTTTAATATCGTTCGTAGTCCAAAAGGTGAAAGTATCATTTGCTCAAGGTAACACAAATATATTACTGCTAGCATTTTAAGCCGATCTTTCATCCTTTTTTTATCATTTCTTCGGTCAATATTTAGCCTTTTCCTCTTGAAAACATCTAGGCTTATACTCAAATTAGATTCACCTCCTCACATTTTTTCAGTATTATGTCCAATTTGTTATAGATAGTTTCAATATATTTGTTTAAGTTCTGATCCTTAACAATAGGGAGTTTTAAGCCATGAAAATTAAGAATATCTATTATTGTTCTCGCAAGTACTCTAGTACCTTCACCCAGCATAGTTAAGTCACCATTAGTTCTTATTAAAATAGCTTGCATTGCTGTAAGAAGCTCTATGCTTAGAATTCTTTTAGCTAATTCAATCATATCTAAAAGCCGCAACGCAGCATTCATACTCATGCTCACTACATCTTCTTGATCGGCACTCGTTGGGATTGAGTGAACACTTCTAGGTGATGAGAGACTACGGCATTCAGCGAGAAGAGCTGCTGCAGTATATTGGGCGAGCATTAATCCGCTATTTTCTCCAGGATTAAAAGCAAGAAACGCAGGTAAACCTCTATTTAATTCTGGCGATAATAATTGAAAAATTCTTCTTTCACTTGCATTAAGCAAACTAACTAGGCTTATTGATAACATATCTGAGAGTATTGATAACATTTGACCATGAAAATTACCACAAGATATTATTTTATTTTCTTCTGGAATTACTAATGGATTATCAACTGCTGCATTTACCTCTTTCTCTAAAATCTTTGTTGCAAAACTTAATATTTCTCGAAACGATCCATGAATATGTGGAGCACATCTAAAGGAATACGCATCTTGCACATAACCAAGATGCTTTTTCTCTATAGCTAGTTCCTGAAGTTTCTTAGCCTCTACTCCATAAATAGCAATTTCGCTTTCATTTACTATGCTTACTTTCATTTTAAAAATACTTGAAAACACATGAACTAATTTCATTACATCTATTCCGTACATATTTGCTGTAGTCTTTACCTTAAGCAAAATACCATCTTTTGTTTCCTTAATTTCACAAATTTCGTTTAGTGGTATTCTATATGTTGATTCTGTTGCTAACTTACTTCCATTTACTAGCCTTAATATATTCTCCGCTACAACAACCTGTCCATTTAACGCTCTTAGCTCATTTGCTTTCTTATTAAAAGCATCAGTTATTCCAACAATTGCCTCGAGAGATAGTGCCAACGCTAAATCGGCTACTTTTGCAATTTTTGACATTCTGTCTAATGCAACAGCAATCACCGCCGCAGTTGCGGAAGTACCATTACATAGAGCTAGTCCTTCTTTAAACGACAAAGAAACTAGAGGAACAGTACTTTCTGTTTTACCTTCAACAAGATGTCTTATTTCTTCGTCCTGACTATAAATTTTAAGCAAAACCTTTCTTAATTCATTGTCGCTTATGACTTCATCCTTATAAATTGCTTTAGCGTCTTTGTCTCCAATAATAACTGCAACCATATGTGCTAGTGGAGCTAGATCGCCACTGGCTCCAACAGATCCAAATTTTGGAATTAATGGAATTAAATCCGAATTAAGTACATCAAGTAGCATCTTAATTATCTCATATCTAACCCCAGAATATCCTTTTGCCAATGTATTCGCTCTTATCAGAAGCATCGCTCTAACAATCTCTTTTGGTAAGTATTCACCTACTCCTGCAGAGTGACTTCGTATTATATTAATCTGAATTTTTTCTGCGACTTCTCTTGGGACTATAAGTGTTGCTAGTTTTCCAAATCCAGTAGTTACACCATATATTATTTCGTTTTTTCTAACGGCATCTTCAATTAGCTTTCGTGATTTCTCGACATGCTTTCTAACATTTTTACCTAAAGATACTTTTGCAAGCCCATAAGCAACCAATAGAATTTTATCTAACGTTAGGGAATTCCCATCTATTATTACTTCATTCATTTTACTCCTCCATAAAGATAGAATATAGTTTGTGATTTCTCGTATATCACACTACAAATATTAATCTTCATCGTACTATTCAAAATTACAAATAATAACAATAAGTAGTGTTTTCTAAATGATTTCGTATTACATATGGATTTCATACGAATATATTATCATCATGACATCTATTCTTAATGAGTTTTTTGGCGACAAACCATGACATTAAACATTCCTGATGAAATAAAAAAGGAGCTCGAAGAATGCAAGAAATATGGTGGCATAGATAAAATTCCTTTGAAGAAATTAGCCAAGATATTTTTAATCCTAATTTTTCAAGAAGTAAAAAAGAAGAAAATCGCTTTGATTGAAGATGCTGTTATTAGAATAAAAGGAGGCAAACGAGCCAAGTTTGATTTTATAATTAGAGATCTGTCTGATGGAGTAAATATAGGAGTATGGGTGAAAGACTGGAAAAGACCCGTTGGATCAAACGTCATTACGCACTTTCAGTATTTGATTAATAATTCTAATCTCAATGGGGGAATAATCATTGGAAGCAATTTCAGTGTAAGTGCGTCATCTTTGGCAGAAAAATCGAGAAGTCTTTGGATTTTTTCTAGAGGAGAAATAGTTTCCAGAATTAGGCAATTAAAACCAGAATTCTTGGCTTACCTCGAGGGCAAGTCCTAGAGTTCAAACGCAACTTTTTTAACCATTCTTCTAAGTTTTTCTAGATCCTCTAGATAAACAAATTCATCTTTTGCATGAATATTACAATCCAATCGTATTTCACCTAAGCATACAACGGGCATTTTATCCGCGAAATAAACACCATCATTGCCCCCAAACTCGCCACAAAGAGGCAACTCACCATATATTCCTTTAGAAAGCTCAATAAATCTCTGAACTACTGGGTTTTTAACATCAGTCATGTAGGACGGTACTGTTCTAATGATTTCTAATCTGTATTCTAGACCTCTACAAATCTCATTTATTTTCTTCTTTAACTCGTTTACGGCGTCATCAAGATTCTTTCCAGGAGGCACTCTCCTATCTAAGATTAAAGAAGCTTCTTCCGGAATTACATTCTCTTTCGTCCCAGCACTTATCATTGTCACAGATAATCTGCCAGGTAAGCCCTTATCATAATATTTAAATGCTTTTAAGGGTGATAGTTCATTGTTTTCTAACCACTTTCCATACAATTCTAATTGATTTATAACTCTAGCAAGCTTATAGATAGGATTGTCCGCCGCAATTGGTATTCCTGCATGACCACCTTTTCCTTTTATCTTGAGTTTTGCCCATATTACTCCAGACGCACCTAGTCCAATATACTCTGAATCTGAATCAACAATCCAAGCAAAATCTCCATCAAGTAATTCTGGATAATTTTCCTTCATCCATTTAAGTCCATATTCACCACCAACTTCCTCATCGCACGATGCAATCATTATTAATTGATTCTTTGGCTCGCCTTCTTTTAGAATATCTGCAAATCCCGCTAAAACTGCAGCTATGGCACCCTTATTATCTGCTGCGCCACGCCCATAGATTTTTTCTTCCTTTTTTTCTGGTTTAAATGGATCTTGAATTACGCTCCATGGGGGACTCGCTGGAACAACGTCAAAGTGCGTTATAATTAATATTTTCTTGCCTTTGCTTCCAATCTTAACAAACACGTTTGGTCTTGGTTTTTTATCTGGAGCTTCTGCGTTAATGATTTCAACACTAGCTCCTATTTTCTCGGCCGTATTTGCAATTAATTTGGCTGCCTTATCATAGTTTGATTTCGTAACAGAATTTGTATCGAGAGACACTAATCTTTTAAGAAAATCTATCATATCAAACATTTACATGCACCTCCAAAATAAAGAATATCATGATAAATACATGCAATTTCAATGTACGAATTAATAAGCTTTACATTATTAATACTAGTCTTACGCATTTATTATAAGGAGACGTAGAACTTATTTGGGAGTAGTGATGCCAACAGTTGATGAGTTAATTAGTAATGCTAAAAAAAGCTACGAAGATGCATTGAAATTATTGGAAACTCAAGACTATTACGATGCTGCTGAGAAGGCGTGGAGAGCAATAGAATTTCTTAGAAAAGCATTGCTAGTTGCTGCAAAAATTCCTTACGAAAAAGCAAAAACTATTGCAATAGGTTTGCCTCTTTTTTCAGATATACTTCGACTATTAGGAGCAAAGAGAACACTTGACTTGTATGATAAGCTAGCATTTAAATTACATATAATGGGTTTTTATGAAGAAATTACAACACCGGAAGAAATCACGGATTTGATACTTATTGATGTTAAGAAGTTGATGGATGAGCTTTTGTCACTAATTGAAGTTACTCGTAAGCTAGATTTAAGCAATGTCATTGACCTAGTAGATAAAATGAGGAAAGTCAAACAAGAGATTATTAAGAAAAGTTCAGAACTTCTTGAAATAAGAATGAAATATAGAGAAACGCTTAGCAAAGCAATATCTTCAGTGATTTCAAAGTAAGAATTACTTTTGATTATTTAATTAGTTCTTTCTTTATGAAAATCAATTGCTGTGACGAAAATGAGAGTTAACTTTAATGAGGTTGAATACGTGGATGCACATTCACATCTTGCCGGTTTTACTGATGATGAAATTGAACGCATTATTAAGCAAAAAATCTTAATATTTGCTGTTTCTTATGATTATTCCTCAATATTTAGAACCATAGATCTCGCAAAGAAATT
>JAHKLH010000118.1 GCA_029856635.1 Candidatus Njordarchaeota archaeon | reverse complement strand
TGTAAATAATGACACAGTTTGTATTCTAGAAAAAAATGGAACCATATTATTCAATGATAAGGTAATCGTTAATGTAACCTCGTATCCAATTTTCTCAATAACAGCATCGGGAGGACTAATATTATTCTCATATAAAAACACAACAGATAATTCCTATTATCCCGCAAAAGCAACATTCGAAGAATTCAAAAACGGAATTGCACACACAAAATCGGGCTACAAAGTACATCAAGACTACGGAAGAATAATCGCAATCAAACAAGGATTCTACTGGATACTATTCGACGGAACAAACACATTCATAGACATGCTCGATACAAACTTTAATAGCAAAGGATCATTAGTCCTCTCATCAGCATACTCTGGATTCGCCACGAACATGCAGAAATATTGGATTATTCCCGACCAAGATGGTGACGGTTATGATGATATTGTAATTGAAAATGAGACAAAGAGCATGAGCGTTGTTGCTTTATCAACGAGTCCCATTCATTGTGTTTACGATTATATTGCAGATGTTGAAGTGCTCGAAAACAATGTTTACGCAATCATTAATCACGAGCTTTATTGGATGAATTCATCACACAAACTCCAATTAAACAGAACAGACTACTATTTCATCGATCTAGATGCCTACGACACCTTATACGCACTAGCACCCGGAGGATTAATCATTAAAAATATTCAAAGTAAAGGAAATGAGGAATACATTCTTGTTCCAGAAGCACCGCTCGAGGCACACTCATCATTGAATTACTTATGCTACTGGACGAAGAAAATCGCATGGACACCATATGGCACATTAAAATTCATTAATACTAACATTACAAAGTGCGTTTGCGGAGAGCACGCGTTCGGAGTGCTCCTTGAAAACGGAACACTACTGATCTATAATAAGACTAAATTACTTAGGAAATTAAACAACATTGATGATATTGTTGCTATCGAGTATCATGAAGCAGAAGCAGCAACATACATTGCTTTTCCAAACGGTACTGTGAAGGCATACTATGACGGTAGTGAAGTGAAGCAAGATTTGGGAAATGTGGTTTTCATTCTCGCGAAATCTGATGTGTACATTCTCTATCACAACACGACACACGTTATTCTTGAGGAATTCACTTGGAGCTTAAACCCAGTTAATGTGAAGCACGTTATTAAAGTTAAGAATCCAAGTGTTTCTGGAGCCTACGCGGACTATGATAATGATGGGAGAGTAGAATTCGCTGTTTCTGCGTGGAATTCAACGTACTCTAAGTATGTGATTTTAAGCGAAACTTTAGGACCGATTCTTGAAGAAAATAAGAATGTTACCATTTGGAGTGTTGGAGATTGCTTCATATTTTATAATGGATCCTATGGTAAAATTTACCCAAGTAATAGAACGTTCCCAATGAATGCACCAATTTCCTTCTCATATCACTTAATTGTCTCAAGTCTAGAAAGCTACTACTTTACAAATCAATCACTAGGTGCAAAGGGAGATGGAGGAATTGCTGGATGTGTAACCGCGGAATATGAAACCTCTACTGATCTCAAAATCATTGGAAGACATTGGATTGAAAACCAAACGCTTACGGGAATCGATAGGAGAATGCCTAATGCAGAAATAATGGACTTACCGTATGATGCGCATTTAAACGCTTATGTTTCAAAACCTGATGTACAATTTCAAATTAATGTATCAGATGATATTGAAGTTGATTCGATCGTAGTTTGCTTGAACAATACGGTGAAATTTAGTCAAAAGGTAAATCAGCAAAAAGCGGTCGTCCAAGTTTCGTTCACATCAGGCGAAGGATACTATGAACTCAAGATTATTGTCAATGATACAAGCGGAAAGGAAATGATCCTAACAAATTACACTTATGTTGATGGAACGCCACCAACGGTATCCCTAAGCGTGCCAAGTCTAATCAATAACACGGAAGTATTAGCTTCCTGGACTTCAGAAGACGAGCTAACTTACGTCTTGGAAATTGAAATCTATGTTAATGGAACAAAGAAGGCAGAACTACCTTCAACCGAGCAACAATTTTCCGGATCATATACTGTCTTGCTTGGTGACGAAGGTAATTACAATGTCACGATACTAGCTTATGATTCCGCTGGAAACATTGGAAAAGACACAAAATTCGTTAAAGTTGACTTAACATTACCAGAGCTTATTGTTGATGGTATAATAAACGATTCTGCATTGATTGCAGATTCAGTTAACGTTTCGATCTCCGCAAATGATGAAAATGGAGTAAAGAGACTGCTAGTAATTAGAAATAATTCAGTAATACTTAATACTACATCAGCTTCGGCCAGCATTTCAATTCCATTGCTAGATGGAACTAATGAAATCATTTTCAGGGCGATTGATAACGCTGGAAACATCAGAAAAATTATTTACTATGTTTACAAGGATGTTACGCCACCAAACATCGAGATTACTAACCCAGCGAATGGCTCATGGCTCGCTTCAAATCAAGTCAATATTTCCTGGGTAGCATTAGATAATCTGGAGTTAGATCAGTTTGAGATTTATGTGAATGAAACTCTTAATGAAACCCTTTCATCAGATCATAGATGGGTGATCATTACCTTAAATGATGGTGCATGGAATATAACCATAATCGCATACGATAAAGTAGGAAACACGAACAAGAGCACAATAATTATTTACATTGATACAACACCACCATTTGTGAGGATAATTAGTCCAGCAAACGGCTCATTTACGAGCAAGACTTCAATAACTGTTAGTTGGAATATGTCGGATAATCTTGAAATAAGCAAAATTGAGATTTACCTAGATAATATAAAACAAGCAGAGCTCCAACCACCTACTAATCAATATCAATTCAGCAATCTACCTGAGGGAGCACATGAAATTAGAGTTATTGTTTATGATAAATTAAATCATGCAACATCAGACGAAATTACAATAACTGTGGATTTAACTAAACCAAGAATCGAAATTATAAGCCCAGAATCAAATACGTACGTTTCAGGAGCATTTACACTAGTTTGGAATGCATCAGATAACTATGGAATCCAAAAATTTGTAATCTGTCCAAATGATGAAGAAATAATGGAGTTAAATGGAAACGAAACATCAGTTAACATTACACTCGCAGACGGAGTTTATGCTATAAAAGTAATCGCCATTGACTACGCAGGAAATCAAGACTATGATCAGATTTCGATAATTGTTGACTCAACACCGCCAGAAATAAAGATTATTTCACCATCCATGTTGAGTACGATTTATACAGCGGACTTCGTGGTAATGTGGAATGCAAGCGATAACATAGGCTTGAGTCGAATACAAGTTTGGATGAATAATACGTTAATAGCAGAATTACCACCAAACACAACCCAATATGAATTCATCGGAGTTCCAGATGGAACCTACATGATTAAAATCGTAGCAATTGACAAGGCAGGTAACACCGCATATGATTCAATAATAGTTATAGTTAACGCACCCCTTGAAGCGAAAATATCAAGCCCATTAAATGGAACATGGTTTAACACGCAGGTAATTACCTTACAACTCGCAATTAGCAACACAACTAAGTTGAAGAATATTACAATTTATGTGAATACAATCGTGTATATTACTAACACGACGAATACTACATTTAACATTATTCTCAGCGAAGGCACTCATAATATTATGGTAATTATTGAAGACATAGCTGGAAACATTGCAACCGACACAATATTCGTTTTTGTCGATGTGACACCACCAAGTGTAATAATCACTTATCCAGAAAATGAAACTGTTACACAACCAGGAAATGTGACAATTGAGTGGATTGCAAACGATAATTTTGGAATCAAAGTATTCAAAGTTTACTTAAATGAAACATTAGCTAAGGAAGTGAATACAACAAGCATAGCAGTATTCCTTGAAGAGGGCATATGGCTAATTAAGATCATCGCAGAGGACTATGCTGGAAATAAAGGAGACGCAAGTATAATGATAACTGTTAAATCGCAGGATTACGGTGAATCTCAATTGCCTTTGGAAACAATACTGATGTTAGCCCCGGTAATAATTGGCATTATAGTAATAGCTATTCTCATAAAACGAGTTAAGAAATTACATAGAGCTAGAAGAAGACATTAAACTTCTTCAAACAACTTGTAAAACGGTATAAACTCATCAGTAATTTCTACTTCTTTATCGAGAACCCTTGTTTTATAATGAATTTTTGAATCTTTAATCACGTAATCGAAATACCTATTGGGAGCATCTCCTATCCAAATTAAATTATTTCTAAGGAAAGAAGATAATTTGGAATTCCATTTTACGCCGTGAACAACGACATAATCATAATCTGAAAGTAAGCCAAACAAGACAGCGAACCACTGGCATTTTAGTGGTGTTCCAGAAACATCAACGAATGCGCGAGGGTATAATTCACCATATTGAAATTTAATTATGCCCCAATCAATAAGTTCTTTTATCAATTTTTCTTCAGGACTTACAACCGTTAATTCTTCCTCTCTAGTTAATTCTTCGGCCTCAGCAGTTAATCCTTCAGTGAGGATTCTCTGAATTCCCTCAACATACCGGTCTCCAACTGTGATTTTACTAAATCCGAGAGCTAGATCTGAAATTAATTTTGGAGAAATGCTTTTCATGGGAATTGATGGAATTTCCGCTAATAATGGAGTAAGATCAAGATTTCTTGACTCAATCCATACAACTCTTTCGTTTCTAATCAAAAATAAGGCTACCCCAGGATCATCACATAAGATTTTTCCTCCAGCGGGAGCATAAATAATATACTCTTTATTCTTATCAACTCCAATTGGTTTTGTTTTAACTTTAAACTCATGAATTAAATCTGCGATTATTTTAACATCAACTAAAGCTGGAACTGGTTTCTTGGAAACTTTAATTTTTGCTTTCTTTAGTAGTCTAATTAACTCCTTGTCTCCATCAACCTTAATAATTGTTGGAAGGAAATTTGAATGATACTTCCTTGGATGTTCCCTATAAATAACCTCGTAAGATCCGTACTTCCCTACTAAACGCTTAAATAAAACGCGCGATTTCTTTGATTTCAATGATTCTGGATCTACATAAAATTTCATGATTCCTCACCAATGATAGAAATTAATTCATCATCAGTAATTTCACTTACAATTTTTTCTTCAAGAAAAACTGGCTTAAGTAAAATAATGAGAATTAAATAAGCAAGTGAAATGAAGAGCGCAAGTCCATTAAAGACTATAAAATTCATCAGAAAGACAATGGGAGTCCAAAGAATAAAAATAAACGTGAGCGGATCCTTAACCCACATAACATAAAATAATGTTTGGAAGTCTTCAAAACGAGGTAAAGCCAAAAAGGAACTAACAGCAAGCCACCAAAAAAT
>JAHKLH010000117.1 GCA_029856635.1 Candidatus Njordarchaeota archaeon | reverse complement strand
TCAAAAGCGATATTGCAGATATCAAGAACATTGGTGATGGATCCGCCGGAGCAATCATTGGTGGTTTGTTTCTAAAAGAATTCGTTGAGAAAACACCTTGGGTGCATATTGATATAGCGGGTGGATCTTGGACAAATAAAGACATATTTATATATCCGAAGGGAGCTACTGGATACGGTGTTAGGCTTTTAGTGGAATTTATCAAGAAAGCAATTCAATAGTATTTGTGCTTTAGTTCTACAGATAGTTTATACAATATGATATATGATATCTAGATATATGTCTTTTTTGATGATTCTATCAGCCGAGTTTTCTCAAGGTGTTTAAATGAAATATGATGTGGTTATAATTGGTGGTGGTCCTGCAGGTATTAGTACTGCATTGACGGCAAGGAAGGCATATCCCGATAAGGAAATTCTGATTATAAGAAAGTCAAGGAAAACAATAGTTCCTTGTGCTATCCCTTACATCTTTGGAACTTTAAAGAGCGTTGATAAAATAGCAATTTCTGATGCTTTGCTAGAAAAGAATGATATTAATTTGCGTATTGATGAGGTTACTAGAATTGACTGTAGTCAAAAATATGTGGAACTTGCTTCAAGGGAGCGAATTGAATTTGATAAGTTAGTTATTGCAACGGGTGCTTCTCCTATTCTTCCGAAGATCAAAGGAATTAAATTGAAGGGAGTATATACACTAGCGAAGGACTATGACTATCTTTGCAAGATGCTTGAGGAAATAGAGAATGCATCCACTGTTGTTATAGTTGGTGGCGGAACAGCCGGTGTTGAGACAGCGGACGATCTTGCAAAAGCAGGGAAAGAAGTCCATGTTGTTGAAATTCTTCCGCATGTTTTAATGGCTAATTTTGACGAGGAATTTTGTATAAAAGCTGAGGAAATTCTCAGAGAGTTAGGAGTTAACATTCATACTGGAAAAACTGCTACTAAGTTTGTTGGAAATGAGAAAGTTGAGAAAGTTGTGTTATCTAATGGAACAGAAATAAAGGCAGATGCAGTAATTGTTTCTGTTGGAACACGACCAAACACAGAACTTGCAAAGAGGAGTGGAATTTCTGTTAATAAAAATGGAATTGAAGTCAATCCATATATGCAAACTAGTTATGAAGATGTATTTGCTGTTGGAGATTGTGCTCAAAAGATTAGTTTCCTGACTGGTGAGCCATTTAAAGCAATGCTTGCTTCAGTGGCTGTTCTCGAAGGACGAATAGCCGGAGCTAATTTGTATGAGAAAAAGTTAACCAGCAGATATCATGGAGTAGTTGGGTCTATCCTGACATATATACGGGGCGTAGCATTCGGATCTGCTGGCCTTACAGAGGCCGAGGCGAGGAAGTATGGATTTAATATAGTTACCGCAAAAGCAGAAACTGTTGATAAGCATCCTGGAACACTTCCAAATGCAAGTAGGATTATGGCTAAGTTGATTGTTAGTAAGGATTCTGGTGTAATAATTGGTGCTCAAATTGTAGGGAAAACCGGGGTTCCAGAGTTGGTGAATAGTATTACGGTTGCGATTTATAATAGAGTAACCGTTTCTGAATATGTTGAAATGCAAGCAGCATCACAGCCTTGGCTTACTCCGTCTCCTTTAGCATTTCCATTGGTAATTGCGGGTATGACAATTCTTAGGAAACTAAGAATTTTATAGAGAACTTTCAGAAACATATTTTTTCAATTTTTCTAAAAATTCCTTTGGTGCTTTTTCTTTCAGAAATTTAACAAGTCTGAGGATTTTTTCAATTGTTTCATCAGAAAGCTCATGCTCCATTTTACAAGCATCTTTTTGTGCTGTTTCTTCATCTATTCCTAGAATATCGCATAAGAGCATTTTAATTATATTTTCGCGTTTGAACAGATTTTCTGCTATTTGGAGCCCTTTTTCTGTTAGATCGACATATCCTCTCTTTTCGTATTCTACGAATCCCATGTCTGATAATCTTTTCATGGCATCTGTAACACTTGCCATACTTACACTCATTTTGTTTGCAATGTCCTTTATTCTAACAACTTTTTTTCCTTCTATGTGTTTTAATGTATAAATTGCCTCAATGTATTCCTCAAGTCTTCTTGAAATTACTTTATTCTTTCTTGTGCTCACACTAATCCTCATTAATAATATTTCATTGAAATTTTCTAAAAATAATATAATAATTATTCCAATAAAAATTGTAATATTCCAAAAAATTTAAGATAATTATTTCAAATATATACATACAATCTTATAATTAGACTACTCTAATTATATTAGGGTAGTCTAAATTGCGAAAGCGCTTTGGATGGACAAGAAAGCTCCAAGAGCTCCCTAAGGAGAAGCACTTAGGTGGTTTAATTCCACTTATCAACATGCCTAAGAACGGTGAAGGAATAGTACGTTACATTTGGGCTGGTCGCGGAATTATAAATAGACTACTTGGAATGGGTATTAGACCTGGAGCAAAGGTGAAAGTCTTAGAAAACTCTATGTATGGAGTCGTCATATTGATTAATGGAACCAAAATAGGACTTTGTCCACGCTTGGCATCTCGAATCTATGTTGAACAAGCATGGTGAAAGTTAAAAATGTCACGTAAGCCTTCGGGGAAATGTTCTTCAAATTCAAAATTTTATTTAATTTGTCCTCTTCGCTTTTTTAGAAAAATTTTCCCAGCTAAGCCAGCAAGAAAAATAGTAATTGGCGTTATAGGCAATCCTAATGTTGGAAAATCAACATTATTTAATGAACTTACTGGTGCAAAACAATATGTTGCTAATTGGCCCGGAAAAACTGTTGAAAAGAAAGAAGGAATAAGATTTTGGAAAGGATGCGAATTACATTTCGTTGATCTCCCTGGAACATACAGTTTAAGTGCATCATCACTAGATGAATTAGTATCTCGAGAGTTTATTCTAAATGAGAAGCCAGATGTAATCATAGACATTGTTGATGCATCGAATTTGGAGAGGCATCTTTATTTATTTCTAGAACTAGCAGAGATGGGTGCAAGAATAATCATCGCTTTAAACAAAATTGATATAGCCAAGGCGAAAGGAATTCAAATTGATATAGAAAAGCTTTCCAAATTACTGGGAACACCTGTAATCTCAACTATTGCAACGAAGGGAGAAGGCATATCTCATCTGTGTGATGCAATTGTTGGAGTAGCTCTAGGAACAATAAAATCGAATCCAGTGCTCGTAAAATATAGCAAGGATGTAGAGGAAGCTATAAGATTATTAGAAGAAAAGATCAAACAAAAAATTGAAAAATATCCGTCACGATGGATAGCTATTAGATTGTTGTTAAAGGATAGAGATGTTATTAAACTCGTTTCAAAGGTAGCTCCAGAAATTATTAAAGAGGCAGAAAAATTGACTTATCGACTTGAGAAAAAATATGGTCAGTCGATTGAAACAATAATTGCTGAACAAAAATACAGATTAATAGAAAAAATTGTTTCAGAAACTGTTAAGTATGTTGGACATCCCATATTAGATATTACTGATTTAATAGACACAGTTGTGTTAAATAAATATCTAGCGATACCAATATTCATATCAATACTCTGGGCAATATTTCTTTTCACCTTTGATGCTGCAACATTCCTAGTAGAGGGAATAGATTTCTTGTTCGAAATTCTCGCAGATTTTGCTAGGAATAATATTCCTAACAAGCTTATTGCATCATTAATAACAGATGGAATAATCGCAGGTTTAGGATCTGTTCTAGTGTTTGTTCCGAACATATTTTTCCTATTCTTAGCAGTTTCATTTTTGGAAGATAGTGGTTATTTTGCAAGAGCAGCATTCATTTTTGATAGAATAATGAGGAAAGTTGGTTTACATGGAAAGTCAGTAATTCCTTTGATTCTTGGACTTGGATGTAATGTTCCAGCCGTAATGGCAACACGCGGAATAGAATCTGAGGAGGATAGATTACTAACAATTGCCGTTGCTCCTTTAGTTCCATGTAGTGCACGGTTTCCAGTTTTCATATTATTAGCGGGAATATTCTTTGGAAAAATGGCGGCCATTGTAATGCTTTCAATGTATTTATTAGGATTCGCCTTAGCATTCCTAATAGCGTTAATTGTAAGAAAGATCTTCTACAAGGGAATAATCTCTCCATTCATAATAGAAATGCCACCATACTCAAAACCATCATTGAAGAGCATATCTCTACACATGTGGATTCGTGGTTCACATTTCCTTAAAAAAGCAGGTGGAATAATATTTCTGATGAGCATCGTTATTTGGTTTCTTGCATCAATGCCGCCAGGAGTTGAATTTGGAGGTCCAGGAAGTTATGCGGGAATTATAGGTAGATCTCTTGAATTTTTATTTAAACCCTTGGGATTTGACTGGAGAATAGTCACGGCATTAATTTTCGGCTTTGTAGCGAAGGAGGTTGTGATTGATTCTCTTGGAGTATTGCTTGGACAAAATCTAGAGGAAGCTCTCCCACAAATTCTTACACCAATTTCTGCATATGCGCTCATGGTATTTGTACTAATTTACACGCCTTGTATTGCCACAATTGCGACAATAAGAAGCGAAACGCATTCATGGAAATGGACATTATTCGTTGTCGCATATGAATTAATTCTAGCATATTTACTTGCTTTTCTCGTCGTTTTTATAGGAAATTTGATATTTTAGTGGTGTAATAATATGCATCAGAAAATTTCATTCGGACTTTCAATTACAGTTTCTATTGTATTTGGCTTAACATATCTCATAATCGGATGTTTAGAAATAATTTTAGCAATTCTTGGATTGAATATTCCATTAATTCCACATGATTTCATGGGAGGTTTTGTAAATATAACTACAGCAGCGATTTACTTTTTTGGAGTAAAGGAACTTCTTAATCAAGACATTCGAGGAATTGCCTTTCCATTCTTCGGAACAATTTTTGGACTAGGATTCTCAGGCTTATATCTGCTCATAATGCTATCAAGCATTGCCACAAAAACAATAATCTATAATGAAAGGCTTACAACTACAATACTACTTGAAGAAATACGCATAGAAATTCTCCTATTACCAATTCTTGCTATTGTTTTATTGTGGTTTAGAAACCACATATTAAGAAAATTCTCATATTGAATGTGTATTGTAAGCAGGATGATGTAATCGAGTCAAAAGATAATTCTTTAATTGGTCTTTAATTTAAACTATATATTTATGGTTGAGCACTTTCTCTTACTTTATTTTCTGGATCAGAAGCATGACGCTAAAGACCTTTTCTAAAACTAACCACTATTATTCCCAATTCATCAATTATGTAATCAGATAGTAATACTTCATCGATATGTGGATTAATCAGCAGATTGCATCCCCTTTTGGAAACTTCCTTTGAATTTAAAATTAAAGATACTTCAGCAACATTGCGTAAAACGTATAAT
>JAHKLH010000116.1 GCA_029856635.1 Candidatus Njordarchaeota archaeon | reverse complement strand
CTTAAGACATAGTGTAAGACCTTCGTTCCACTCGGATTTTATTTTAACATACATTTTGTATAACCGTTGAGCTCTTCTTAATGCGAGCAGAGTTCTGATTGCTGTTAATTTATCGAATTTACTCAATACGAAATCAATCATTTTTTCGTCGAGCGAATCATCCATTAATATGCCACCGAAATTATTTGTGATTAAATATGCGTTACTTAAACTAAGATAATGATAGGAGATTATATTGATGATATTAGAGCATGGTGAAAATAAAAATGCTCCAAATTCGTGAAGCAGAAAAAGATGAAGATTTCTTTGCTATTGAAAAGATTCAAGAGATTGTTTGGGGAATTAAAGAAGATGTAGTTCCATTTCATATTTTAAGAGCAATAAAACACATGGGAGGATGCGTATATGTTGCCGAGATTGATGGAAAGATAGTTGGTTTTGTTTACGGATTCGTGGCTAAGAAATGGAATAAAGTATTTTTACATAGTCATCAGCTTGCAGTTCTTCCAGAATATCGCAACAAAAATATCGGATTTCAATTAAAGTTGAAGCAAAGGGAGCATGCTATTAAGCAAGGATTTGATTTAGTAACATGGACTTATGATCCACTAATGAGTTTAAATGGTTATTTTAATGTGCATAAGCTTGGAGGCATCGTCAGGAAATATTATGTAAACTTTTATGGCCGCATGCGCGATAAGTTGAATATTGGTATTCCCTCAGATCGATTCCTTTTGGAATGGTGGGTTAAATCCAGTCGCGTAGAGAAACGAATTAAAGGAATTCGTCCAGATAGCCGGAGATATGAGGCACTTCCAAATGTGATTGAAACAAAAGAAGAAAAAATCCGAATTCCAATCAAATTTAATCCAGTTGATGAAAAGGAGATATTAATTGAAATTCCTTATGATTATCAATTGGTTAAACGAATTGATTTAAATATAGCACTCAAATGGCGATTAATAACACGTGAAGCTTTCTTGTATTACCTTACCCGTGATTATATCATTATTGATTTTCTTAGGAAGGAGAATAGAAACTTTTATGTTCTTACGAAAGCTACTCTAAAAGATGCCCTGAGAGAGTAATTATTTGAAAACTGATATTATTCTGAATTCGGGAAGCAAAACTCTATCGACACTGTAGCCTTTTTCTTTTAAAACACTAGCTATCAATAAAAGCTCCTCCCGTGTTATTTTAACTTCATTTATAAACTTTCTCGGATCAACTTGCTCATTTTTCTCTATTTTTTGCTTTAATTTAAATAATGCCTCCTTAAGACGAACAATATTCATTCTTAGATAAATTGCAAAACCTTTTCCACTCTTCGATTTTTCAAGCCCCTCTTTTACTATTTTAACGAGCGCTGATAAGTTTATTTCTGGTCCCTTTAGTGTCGTTGGATTAAACACTAATGAGGCTTTTTCAGCGGAATTTACAACTATATTCGATATTCCGAGTTCTTGTACAAGAGCATAAAATGCTCTTAGAAGCTCTTTATCTGAAATATCTGGAAATACTTTTTTCTCTGAAAGTGCAGCATAAAGGAGAATTGCCAATGCTTTTTCCCCAATAGCACTTGCAAACTCTTTAAGGAATGGTGTTCCTATCTCTATTATTTCACTTATGACTTCATAGCCTCTAATTACGCCTCGGTTATCTATGTATAGAACTAAAACATGTTTTGGTTCTCCATGGAGAATAGATACCGTTGTGAGTCCTTTCTTTTTTAGTTTCACCATCGCGGTGATTTCCTCTCCACATGCAGGACAACGAAATCTTATCATTGTTGATTCTTTTTCGTTAGCCAATTTTTACCCCATATCTTTAAGCAACCTAATAAAATTAATTATTGTGCCTTGGTAACTTTAAAAGATAATTTTTGAGTATATCTCCAATCGTAAACTTATTTTAAAGATTTTTATCTTTTTTCTTTTGACTGATGAGCTCTGGGGTAGCTGATAAAATGATGATGGGGATGCCCTCTCTGATTATTTCTCTAGCGTATCAGTAACATAAACTTAAAATCAAAAGTTAAAACTTATTTTTCATTATTTCATTAAGATATTGTGTAGTGTGACTGTGTGAGTTCAATGGAGTGGTGGGAACTACCAGAAAGAGAACTAATAAGACTTTTGAAACTTCGCAAAAAGCGCAAGAGAAACTTTGTGAGACCCTACTCTTGGAGATGGAAAAAACTTGATGAGAGTTGGCGTTACCCTGATGGAATTGACAACAAAGTTCGTCTTCAATATAAGTGGCAACCACCATTACCAGAACCAGGTTATGGTTCCCCGCGCTTGGTACGACATTTACATCCATGCAAGAAAGAACCTGTAATTGTTTACAAGCTTTCTGACTTATTCAAACTTGATCCACAGATTCATGCAGTTCTCATTGCATCCGGCGTTTCTCGTAAGAAAAGACTTGAAATCGTAAAATTTGCGACAAAGTTTGGATTTCGAGTAATTAACCCTGGAAAACTACCACTCCCCGCAGTAGAACGAAGAAGAGAAGAAGTCGCGGAGAAAGAGGAGGAAATATCTTTTGAGGAAATCGTAAAGGAGACTGAAAAGAAGGAAGAGGCACGCACTGAGGAAGAGAAAAAAGAGGAAGAAAAGTAGGTGATGTTGTATGACAAAACCATTAAAAACCCAGAGAAGATTAGCAGCCGAAATATTAAAATGCGGCGAGACCCGTGTATGGTTTGATCCAGAAGCATTAGACGAAATTGAAAAAGCTACTACGCGTGAGGAAATTAAGAAATTAATTCATGAAAGAAAAATTTGGAAATATCCAATTGAAGGAGTTTCACATGTTCGTGCAAATATTCGAGCAGAGCAGCGTAGAAAAGGGCGAAGAAGGGGTCCTGGAAAACGCAAGGGTTCAAAATTAGCTCGAATGGGCGGTAAGAAATTCTTATGGATGATTCGCATTAGAGCTATTAGAAAGATGCTTGATAAGTTAAGAGAGTATGAAATTATTACGCGTGGTGTTCATGAAAAATTAAGAAAAAAAGCAAAGGCTGGTGCTTTTCGTTCAAAGAGACACGTTGTTATGTACGTGTTAGAACACGAGCTTAACATTGCACCTATTGAACTTCTTGAAATGCCCGAGGAAATTCGTATGAAATATGAGGAATATACAAAAACTAGAGGAATTCCCTCTGAACTTAAAAGAGCATTCTTAGCCGCCATTAAATTCTGCGAATTTGCAAATTATGCAAAAGAAAGTAAAGAAGAAGAAAAAATGAAGAAAATCATCGAGTGGATACCCAAAAAACGCCTTGAAATATTCTCAAACTTAATCGAAGTATTAGCAAACTACAGAATTATACGTGTTGATATGAAAGAAGTTCTCATGGATTATGCTAAAAAGGTTGATGATGTTAAAGATCTGCTAGAATACTCTAAAGAGAAAAATATTGCTGTTACTCCATTAGAATTATTACATCTTCCCAAAGAAATTGTTATGATTTACGAAGAATATGTAAAAAATCCCGGCTGGGAGCAAGAAATATTGACAAAATTACAAAGAAATCTGGAGAAATTCATGAAAAAAGCCTCTGAAGAGGAAAAGAATAATGCTTCACGTGTACTTGAATGGGTAAAAAATGAGCTCAAAAAATTTGTAACATAAGATGAATAAGATATGCTAAATATTCGTGATTTCTTTCCTTATAGAACATTACGTCCATATCAAGATAAACTGATTAATTACATTTATGATGCATTTGTGAACCGAACCATACTTTTTCTTCAAGCACCAACTGGCATTGGAAAAACTATAAGTGTAATCGTTGGATTTCTTCTTGCAAGAGAAAGTGATGAACCATTAATAGTTGCCACACGTACCAAAAATCAAGCTCGGATTTATGTCAAGGAAATCAATGCTATTAATCAAAAATTGATTAATCGTGGTAGAAAACCACTAAGCTTCGTTGTCTTACGTTCGAGACAAGATTATTGCTTACATGTGAAAAAGAAGTCCTCCTACAAGAGTTTCATATGGCTTTGTAAAGTAATCCGAGAAAAATGTCCTTTTTACAGAAATTGTTACGTTGGAACAACACCAAGCGAGAGACTCTCAGATGCTTTGAATTATCTCATGGAGAAAGGAGGCACTCCAGAGAATATATTATCCATTGCGAGCCGATTCAAACTTTGCCCATATGAAATTGCTAAGAACTTAGTTGCAGACTCTGATGTAACTATCTGTTCATATCCCTACCTCTTCTCACGAACTGTGCGTGGATATTTTTTAGATGCTCTTAAAAAGTCATTAAGTGATACAAAGATTGTAATTGATGAGGCGGACAATTTACCAGAATTTATTCTAAATGCAAACTCTTCAAGATTAACTGTTAAAATGATGCAAAACTTATTAGCGTTTCTTAATGAGATTTACGAGACTTACGAGACCATAACCGATCCCTCTGTAATGAATAGAATTAAAGAATTTACTGAATTACTCAATTTAATTTTATCAGAAATTGAGAAACTCAGCAAGGAACCCCAGAAAATTATACTAGCTCCAAAAGAAGATTTCGCCGTAATTCTCGATAAAAATTTTGCCAAATTAGTTGAAATTATAGAAGAAATTGTACTGAGAATACCAACTGAGGAAGCTTTCATTAATGCTTTAAGACTATCTGAACTAAGAGAATTTACAGATATGTTCGTTAAAATGCAAGATAAATCAGAATTAATTGTTACAAAAGAAGAAGAACTAGCATTAGAGCTTAGACCTTTTCATGCCGCAGACATTGCTAGCGAAGTATTTGACAACATTAGCACATGTATCATGATGAGCGGAACACTTCATCCTATATTCTACTTTAAAACTTCATTGGGTTTAGATAAATCATCTAATGTTCAAGAGAAAAAAATTCCTCCTATATATGATCCATCCCGAGTCATACGATTAATAGACATACAAACTACTACAAAGTACACTGAAAGAAACAAATACATGTATAGGTTAATAGCTCAAAGACTAAAAGTAATAAGTGAAGTAACCCCTGGCGCAATTTTAATAGTATTTCCGAGCTACTCTGTCATGAAAGCAGTTATGGACGAATTAAATAAAATGGATATTGACCGAGAAATTTTTGTTGAGCGAAGAAGTTCCAAAATAGAAAAAGCCATGGAATTCCTCAGCATATATTCAGATGCTATCATTGCATGCGTAGCCTATGGAAAATTCGCTGAAGGGATAGATTTTAGAATAAGGAATAAAACGATTCTTAAAGCAGTAGTAAGCGCAGGACTTCCTTTTCCAGAATATAATGAATGGCTTCGAAAGCAGCTTGAATATTTGAAAGCAAAATTTGATTATGAAACAGCTAGAAAATTATGTTTAATTTACCCGATGGTAAGAAAAACTCTTCAGGCAGCAGGAAGATTAATTCGTTCACCAGAAGATTTTGGTGCAATAATTATCCTAG
>JAHKLH010000115.1 GCA_029856635.1 Candidatus Njordarchaeota archaeon | reverse complement strand
ACGCTCTTGACGACTCCTTTGCGCTTTTTGAGTTTTCCTGATTTCGCCGTTTGTTTAATCAAAAAATTTAATGCAGGCTTATCGATTTCTTTAATTGCATGCAAAAATCCAAGCCATCTACCATTCAAATTTAAACCAGATAAAACGAGAAATTCCTCAAATGAAAATGTGCAAAAAAGTCGTCATGAGCGTTACTATAAATCACAGCTCATTAAGTTTCAATAAGAACAGCATTTACTATGTTAATGCAAGACGTTTAATCTAAAACCAATACGAATCTTTACGTTTCTAAAAAGTTGTTTCTCGTTTATTTATTTTTAATTATTTAGTGATCATGAATGCGAAAACTAGTTGTAGTTTTGTTTACTGCTCTATTGTTAACTATATTTTTACCGTCATTATCGTTAATAAGGGTAAGTAATATATACATTATGAGAGTAATGAGCGATAAGCCATATGTAACTAGAAATGCAGGTACTTCAAGCATTAAACCTTTTGCTGAATTGAAACCATACATAAATTACAGTAATATCTATGTTCCTTTCTTTTATCAAGAGAAATCTTACTCGTGTGGTGAAGCAGCATTAAGAATGCTTTTTGCTTATTACGGATTAAATGTTTCTGAGGAAGAAATTGGCGCCGTAGCAAATTGGGATCCAGATTATGGAACATATAATACTGATTTACTCAGAGCAGCACACTTTAGTATATTGAGTACTGCAATTCAAAATAAAAGCATGAGAGGATATAGTGGAAGAAAAATAGGATTTCCCGCATTTCAATGCTGGGGCTTAACAATAGATGATTTAAAACAATTAATTGATAAGGGTTTTCCTGTTCTTATCCTAGCTAGATATAAACAAGGGGGGTATGGGCATTTCAGAGTTGTAAAGGGATACGATGATAAAAGAAAAGTTTTTATAATTCATGATCCATGGTATTTCCCAGCGCCATATGCTGGACCAAATGTCTTAATTTCATATGATACACTATGTAAATTGTGGGAATATAGCTACTATTGGGGAATGATTATAACTCCATGGATTGTTGATTTTAATATTGCAAATTTTGGGCCTAATAAAATATTTACTGTAATGTTAAATATAACATATCATGTTCCAGAACCATTCAACCCATCGGATTATCCAGCCATTAATGCTACCTTAAATATCTCTGTTCCAGAGGATTATGTATTATTAACTTCCAATTCAATAATATTTGATGATTGTTTCGAAGGTGGTGAAAGCCATATTATAGAATTTCAAGTGCAAGCACCAGATACTATTGATGAAAAAGACTACATTGAAATCCTGGCATATGGAAAAATTTTCGGGTACTCATTTTCATATGATTATTATGAAGACTATGTTGGAACAATTATAAAAATAGCTCTTATGGATTACATTAAACCAGAAATACATTATATTGATTACAAATTATCTGAAAATCCTGGAAGATTAAACGTAACTGTTCAATATTACGATGAGCATAATGTTTCAATAGTAATATTTTACAATGAGATTAATGTGAATGCTCCATACTATATCCTGGTAGCAAATGTTAGTAATAATATCGCAACAACTGTTATTTCTTTAGAAAGAGGAGATATTAGTGTCGAACTCTGTGTCAGAATTACTGATGAATATGGTAATGTTGTTTATTCAACCAGTTTTCTCTTTTACATAGAAGATGATGAACCATACATTAAATTAGAAACAAACAAGCTTGTAATTACTGAGCAAGTACAGGAAGTTAGAATATCCTGGATAATCTATGATGATTTTGGAATAATGGCAATAAAAATTTATGTAAATGATACTCTTCGTCAAGTATTTTATGAAGGTACAACATATTTTGATCTACACGTTAGTCAGGGTTATTATGTTATAAAAGTAGAAGCTATCGATACTGCTTGGCAATCATCAGTCAGCAAGATGATTCTTCTTGTTGACTTTATTCCTCCAGTAATAGAAACAAATATAAACAATGGTAGTATTACAACAGAGTATCTGCATATAAGTGTGAATGTTCATGATAATATTAAATTAAAGGAAGTTCGAGTGTATCTCGATGGGGAGTGTATTAAAGTATCAAATGGTTCAATAGAGTTTTCAAAATTTGTGTTATTTGGTGGTCATGAATTAAAGATAATTGCCACAGACGAGGCAGATAATGTTAGTATATTAGTATGTAGGATGACTTGTTTGCCGATTATAATAGCTTCTATTTTGCTTGTAATAGTTCTGACTTTGATTTTATTGAGGCGAAAGAAAAGAAGAAATTAAACTATTCAATAATTTCTCATAAAAGTGCTTGTATTTTGGAGCTATTAACATTATTTTGCTTATATATTGATTTATTTCTCAATTGTAATGTCATGAAACTTTGATAACGTGAGTGTTTTTAAAGAATTTTTCAGCGTGCTAGATTAGAAAAAATATTACTTGATGATTAGCTTTATTTGAATGGAATACTTTAAACTAAGTTAAGAATAAATGCGTTTAGTTCCTCCTCAGCTATTTCTAAGATTTTTTGCACATGCTCGCTGGTTGCTACTGTCAATCTTGGAAGTTCTGGAATTTTCTCATGAATTTTAATGAGCATACTTTTACATCTTTTCAGAATTTCAGGATGAAACTTTTCAACGAATGTTACACATATTACTTTTTGATGTTTTACTATCACGCAGGTGATATTCTTAAGTTTTAGTATCCCAGGAATTATTTCTTTCTTAAATACTTCAGATAGTAGTTTAGTTACCGCAGATAATGCTGCTGAAATCAATGATGATTCAATGAGCATTATTTCTTTTTGATAAAATTTATTTGCTAAGAGAATACCAGTATCTCGGAATATTATAAATCCCTTGATATGGAAAGGAAGTAACATAAGCAAGTACGGATCATATTTGAAAGATATTGTTAATGTGATGATAAATACTAAGACACCTAATGGTCCGAGGTATCGTGCGAATATGGGCAGTACTATATCAAGTGCAAAAGCAAAAGCAACAATTATACTACCAACAACTGTGCCATAAAAGAAAGTTTTTCCGGCTAGTATCGTTCTTTGTTTTTTGCTGCCCTTTAATGCTCTTACAAGCGTTCTCCCAAGTAAAAAGTATAACACAACGAGCATTGTCACGAGCATTGATGTTGTGAGCGCTCCGATAGGAGAATAATATATTGTATAATTCCAATAGTAACCGATTCTGTACAAATTCACATTAGAAGTAGCGATATCATAAATGGAGATCCCGAGAATGAATGATGAGAGTGAGAGAGTTTTCCAGTCAAGACTACCATTTAATGAATATAATGCTAAGGCTATTAGTGGAAATACACTCACATTTGCAGAAATTCCAGAAATTTTTACGAATATCTCTGCTAGTACTTTATCATAAGTCGTGAGCGCGAATATTTCAAATAATGGAGCAAAGATGATTATGAATGATGCTATAGTTGCGTATTTCATCGTGGAATGCTTATATTTCCTGTAAAAGTAAAAGGATATCACACAACATATTGCAGAAGTAAGCGTGTTTAATACGTCAATTAAAAGGGATTCTCATATTTCAATCATCTTTGATACCTTAACGTACGTCACCCCCATGTGCTATATAAATTATATAATTGTGACTATTAATAAACGCCTAAAAAGTTAATGAGGATATACAAATCGCTCCGCTGGTATGGTTGTTTTTGAATACAATTGTAATGTATCTGTAATGCAATTGCAATACTGTTGTTCGGGATATGCATTACAACAAGAATACAATTGTAAAACATAAACTAGTCTTTGTGTGTGGTGAGGAAGAGGAGGCATCAAAACATCCTCGCTCCGCTGCTCTTATTTACATTTTTGCACTTATAAGTTTCAGGGGTATTTGATTTATTTTGTAATTAAATTAGTTGTGCTTTATCCAAAATCTTCTAACAATTAGAATCAAATTAGCAATTAAATAAGACAAAACTAAAACTCGGTAAGAAAGTGCAAAAATGTAAATAAGAGCGGAGCGATTTTCAAACATTCCTTAATATATTTCTTAGTATATATAATATATATTAAAAAAATATACTAAAAAAATACTATTCTAAGAAAGCAATTATAAACTATAGACTTTCTCTGGTGATATAATGTTTCGTCATTTAGCAACTTTAATCATTATATTGTTGCTATTTATTCCGCATACTCCACGTTTTGCAACGAACACATACAAATATAGCATTTTCCAAAAAACAAATTCGAGGGTGGTCTATAATGATGCAAATTTTCAAGTAATGCAATTAACTAGGCTTAAGTCTTCTAGCTCTTATAAATTAAATCATAAGCATAGTTTTCCAAAAATATTTGTAAAAGCTAATGAAAATATTCACGTTGAGGTTCCAAAGAGGTTAGTTGTACATAGAGCTCTTAAGAAATGGACATTTATTGTATATCTTGATGCCGATAATGATCTTGAAGAGTGCGGAATTGATGATTTTCTGGAGATGTCTTCTATTGGATCTACTGACAATGTTTCAATCGTCGTCCTATTTGATAGGCATTATGATTATGATACAAGCTATGATAATTGGAATGATACGAAGCTATTTTATGTAACGAAATCAATGACGCCAAATGCTAGTAATGCAGTAGCAGATTGGGGTGAACGCAACATGGGCAATCCTCAAACTATTGTTGATTTGGTTTTATGGGCATTCCAAAATTATCCAGCAGAACACTATGCTGTGATTTTATGGGATCATGGCGGTGGACTGATGGGTGCATGTATAGATGATACAGATGGAGACTCCTTGAATCTTTATGAAATAAGGGAAGCATTTGAGGCAATATATAATGCTACTGGAAGGAAAATAGATATAGTTGGCTTCGATGCTTGCTTAATGGGTATGATGGATGTTGTATACATGCTTAGAGATTATGTTGATTACGTTGTTTTTTCTGAAGAATATGAACCAGGAGATGGGTGGCCTTATGACGAAATTTTGAATGCATTAGTATCTAATCCATTGATGTCTCCTGCTGATTTAGCAAAACTTATTGTTCAAAAGTATATTGAATCATATAATAATGGTAGTCAAGGCTATGATGAATATGCAACATCATCAGCAGTAAACATAACATATTTTGTTACTAAATCAATTCCAAAATTAAATAGGCTTATTGGTGAAATACTTAGGAACTATGATACATATTCCTCTGCAATATCCTCTGCTGTATCCGATGCTGAGACATTCTATTATTCCGACCAAAAAGACTTAATACATTTCCTAGAGCTGCTAAAGAATAAAATTTTCGATTCTACGCTTCAAAACATGATTACAGAATCAATAAATGCAATAAATGAATCGATTTTATCAGCTGGACATTTAGAAGGACATCCCAACGCACATGGTTTAGCAGCATATTTCCCAGATTACTATGATGAAACGTATAACGAGTTAGATATGT
>JAHKLH010000114.1 GCA_029856635.1 Candidatus Njordarchaeota archaeon | reverse complement strand
GGTGTCGTTTTCAAGATCGAGATCATTTTTAGTCTTCTCTGAAGATCCGCTTTTCGTGATTCCTAAAGTCTCATTGCTTTCCCCAACCGGTAAATCAATGAGAGTTTTCCTAACAATGTCTGGAATTTCTGGGGAATTGAGAGGATCCTTAACAAACTCGTTCAAGTCCGAATACGATTCTGGTGCGTAATCAATTGGTAAGGTGGTGTTTGAAACTAGTAGCGTAGTTAATGCTAACTGCACGGCAAACTGCTTCTCGAAACTCGACATTGAGAGTTCTTTGATCAACCACACCAAGAAATCTAAGATTGGTCTTAGGAAATCATACTTCACAATCAGTGGTCCAATGCCCCAATAGATGTTCCAAACCAAGTCGAATAACTCATTAATAATCGTGTTAATCGCAGTAATCAGCGGCCCAGCGGCAGTCTTCAATCCCTCTTCAAACGCCTGCAGAATACCTTGCATGATATTTCTTGTTTCGGTCACATTCTCCTTTATCTCATCTCCAGCCAAAACTGTCGCAACCTTTATCGGGACGAGAATTGGAAGTCCGGTTATATAACCTATGGGGCCAAGCATGCTGAGCAAGTTTAGTAGTGCCACAATAAACTCCTTGCAAGCCTCAGCTAACTTCTCCTCAATGAAAGCAATTGCGTCGTTAATCCATCGAGTCGGTGCTAATCCCAGCCATAGCTTCTTGAATGTCTCTCCGTCCAATCCTAAACAATCCGCAATAAAGGCGATGGCATCTCCGAAGAATTCGATGAACCACTGCACGGCTTTTAAGATCAACCACGCGAGACCATAAACAACTATTTCAACTAGGGCCTTTCCTAATTGAATCAACCAGTAGAAGAATCCTAGGAGTTGTTTTAACCAATCGCATTGCTTCGCGTAATCGATTAGTATTCCTACTCCCTCGAGGTATGGTGCGATTAGTGATTTTGCTAGTTCGTTGAATGGCCATGGGATTGTTGCATCAATGCTTTCGTATATGTGTTGTTTTGCTTCTTGGTATCCCTTATATATTTCATCCAAAATCTGGTCTACTGTTGCGAATTGATTTCTTATCTTCGCCTCAGCCTCGCTTGCTTTTTCTGAATCAAACTCGCATTTTTGGTGTTTTAGTACTTCCAAGACATTTTGATATGTTATGTCTATTTGGATTTTTGTCTGCTTGATGTGATTGAGTTTTTCGCTTAGTTTGTTTATCTTTGAAATCATTGTGTTTCTTGTTTCAATGAAAAGTGACACTGTTGTGTTTAGTGCTGAGATTCTTTGAATTGCGTATTCTGCTTCGGATATTGCTTTATTCAAGGTTTCAATCATTCTCTCTAACTCGCTTTTTGCAGTAAATGGGTCATCGATTTTAATCTTTTCTTTCATCTTCTTTGGATTTATTGGTTCATCCGTGTTCGTATATTCTGAGATGAATTCTTGAACCACATCCTCGCCAATTTCCACGGCACTGTTTAATTTTGCACCATACTCTGCCAACTTGTTTAGTTTTACTAGATCCTCGTATGCTGTTGATAAGTAATTGTAGATCCGCGCTGCTTGATTAATAATCCATTCACAAGCATTTATCATTTTGTCTCTCAGGCTTGTGTTTAAGCATTTAATCATTGTGTGAGTATCGTATGTTCTTCTGCGTAGTTTTAGTATTGTTCTCAAATCACTGTAGATTTGCTTTAATGTTTCTGGAATTGTGGTTAGTTCTTCTAAACTTGCCAATGCTCCCGCTATTGTGGTGTTGTCGTTCTTTGCCATTTCGTAGATTTGATTATAGTAATTAACCATGTCATGCAACAAAATTAGTGCTAAATTAGTAGCAGAAATCTCATCCTTCATGTTAGCGACATACTTACTCTTGTTAAGTAATTCCAATGCAATGCTTGCAATAGTTTCATTAGTCCAGTTTCTATGATAAAGATTATTCCACATGTTCATTAATCTGATGATAGTATTCAGAGCATTTGAAGTCGCATTTATTAATGGCTGGAGCATTGTTGTGTTCAATGGCCTGTAATCTAATGCTGTTGATATGTTATTCAGCAACATCATGTACTCATCGTAAAGAACTCTGAGTTTAACGGAAACTACAACAGACGATGCTAAGGCATGAACATCCGTTAGACAATTAACGGCATTAAGGTATTCTGATTCCATCGCTGTTGCGTTTAAATAAGTATTCATGAATTTCATGATGCTCTGCTTCAGTGGACAATCCATTTGGTATTGTAGTAATCTCCTAGTTTTTGCTACCGCATTTAGAATCTCCATCAGCGTGAATGTGCTGTTTTCCACGGAAAAGACTAGTGATTCTAATTCTTCTGGAATCGTCCCATTAAGTATTTCTTCCTCGTGTTCATCAACATATGTTGTTACATTATTAATTGCGCTCCAGAATCGCTCCTTTGCAATACTCCATTCATTGTGGAATTCCCTAACTTGCTCTGCTATTCTTACAAGGATTTTCACTCTCGGATACATTATTACTGCTTTGAATGCAATGCTTCTGTACTTCAGAAGGTCGTTAACAAAGCCTTCAATTTCTTCAAGCTTCGATCTTAGTGCTGGGAATTTGCTTGCGAAATATCTCGTTATTGATAATAGTGATTGGATTCTGATTAGGCGGTTTATTAGTGATACTGCAACTGACTTAGCGTAGGATATTTCTTCTACCGTAACATTATACGTGAAGTTTCCAGTAGCGAGTTTGTTAACTAACTCAAGATCCTCAACTGGAATCTCATTAACCGTTTCCTCAAGCTTGTTTAATAATCTTACCGCAATCTTCAGGAATGTTGTTGATATTAATAGCCTAAACACTTGAGATATTGTTAGGAATTTAATAGAATTAATTGCCCTTAGTATCAAACTCCTAATTGCTAATGGCAGTAGTTTTGCCCTGATTCTAAGTATTAGTAACGCAAACACTAGTTTGACTGCATTTCTTAATTCTCTAGCATCCCTCTCAATCTGCGTCGTATTAGTGTAATTACCGTAAGCCAAGCGGTTGGCAATGCTCATCAAGTATTCAGCAGTGTTGTTAAGCACTATTAATTTGCTTAGAGTCTCCTTGTAGTCTAAGATCCTCGTCAAGAATTGGAGCCGCAGCATCTGGAATTTGAGCTTGAGAAGTTTTGGTAATAGTTTTGAGTAAAGGTAATAAACTCTATGTCTTTCTCCTCGAGGAGCCTTCTTGATTAATGCTCTTAACTTGCCTAATGCTGAATCAACATGCTTCTTAGCTTCCTTAATCCTCCCTACTAATTCATCAACTTGAGTCTCATTTAGATTTGCTTTTGTATTTAATTCGTGAATTGCTTCCTCTGGATTTAATAAATCGATTTGATACAAATGCCTTCCTAATTCTGCCTCAATTTTACTGAATTCGCTCAAGCTCTTTCCGAGCCATAATGTGTAAATGTAATTCCTTCTCTCATGAGTAAACGGTGATTCTCCAATTTTCATTATAGTGTAGCTTTTTCTCACGATTCTCCTTGGTAATCTAACAGCCATTCCCAAGTCTCCAGGAGGTTGCACATACATTTCAAAGTGGAATCCGTATGCCAAAGTCTCCTCATCAACCCAGTCTTGTTTCTCGATTATAAGATATATCAAAGTGTTGTTCACAATCGTAAGACGCATTTCCTTGTGGTGCCACAATACCCAAGTTCCAGAGAAAAGAAATCTCGTTAAGTTTGTTAGCCAAGTGGATGAGAATTCGATTTCATCATAATAACCATAGATCACATTAAACGTCTTTAATCGTCTTGAGTAGCAGAACGGCAGTATTGCCAGTATCTTCTCATCAATTCCAAACTTATTAGCGAGGCTCCTCAAGTATTCATCAGTTGCTATGCTTGGACCATATTTACCCCATAGTAGGATTCCCACACTATTATTTACCTCGAAACCGTGCGTAATCATTAGGAGAGTTGGTGGAATACCCTCATCCTGAAGCGTTTTGATTACATAGAATATGTTTGATGGTGTAGCATAAGAATGTGCTAAAACAATCATGCTGTCATAAGTTACTTCGGCAAATCGCTGGATCATATCCAATAATTCGACTTTCGTCCTGGTGCTATTTAGTATATCGACATCAAGATAAACAAAAACTAGTGCTGATCCGCATCCCTCCTTGTGAAGCTTTCTAATGAATGCTTGCAGTTTCCATTTAACATCTGGATAGACAACATCACTAAATGCATTAATTGGATAATCATCAGTCTTATTAAGAGGCTTGATAAACGCGTTTGTGAACAAGAGGTAAACTGGTTCAAATGGATAGCTTAATCCAATACGCCGTGCAATAATTCCTCTTCCAGTCTTTCTAAGTTGATCCCAAACGACTTTAGGCAAGGTTCCACTTTCAAAAGCCATTGCGTGAATCTCACTAACTGACACGAGCAGTAGGAATAATATCAAGAACAGTGCCATTAGTCTTCTTCTACGCCACTTGTATGCTATAATCGCCAAGGCAACAAAACTAATGGCCACTAATCCAACGTAAATGTAATTGTCTATTTTCCTTCTTTGCTTCTCCGGCACATTTGGCTTGAATTCATTTTCTGTTTCCTCAGGCGGTTTTTCTACATTATTGTTTTCTTCACCAGCATTCTCTTCCTCGTGCTTAACGGTAATCTTAAATGATTTCTCAGTCTCATTTCCTGCTAAATCTCTCGCAACAACCCTTATGATGTTGACGCCTTCTGTTAATTCTATTCGAATGTTTGGAACTGCTTCCCCAGCGTACGCTAACGTGTCATTTACATAGATTTCCACTGTGATGAATTCGTTGCTTGTTATGTTAATATACAGCATGCTGTCCTGCAATTTGTATTGGACATCAATCTCTGGTGGTGTTAAGTCAATGATTATTTGATAAGTTTCTTCTGCAGTATTTCCACACTCATCTCTTGCTCTGATTAATAGTGTATGATTGCCTTCGCTTACTGTTAGAATTACTTGTGTTCTATTTGATACTAATTTCCCATCTAAGTAAACTTCCACAGTAGCATTTTCATTCAATGAAATCGTTAGGTTAATTGCAGTGTAGTTGAGGTAAATTACATCACTACTAATCGGAGTACCATTGATAATTGGAACTATTTCTGGAGGTGTCGTGTCAATCGTGAACATATACATTCTTTCAGCTACATTTCCAGCCTTATCGACTGCACGCACGTAAAGTGTGTAATCTCCGTCCGGCAGTTCTGTTTTGTTCACTAAACTGGAATTGTACAATTCACCATTAAGGTAAACATCATAGTGATCCAGATTAGCATCACTCACAACTATTCTTATGTAATTCTCAGTTTCCTCAAATGATATTGAGGGAGGAGTCTTATCAATTATAACGAAGTAATTTACTGTTCTTCTGTTCCCACCCTCGTCCCAGATTTCAATGGAAATAGTGTAATTTCCCTCGCTTAGATTTAGTGGAATAGAAATGTAATCTCCTCTGCCCTGAGCATATTCTTGATCGTTTATTAGCACTCTCCAGTAGCAAATTT